>CAZKWG010000223.1:0-10494 GCA_964556105.1 uncultured Enterobacterales bacterium
CCCCGCCATCGTGCGCAGGTCCGTCTCCGGCTCGGGCTCGCCGGTGTCGCCGGTCTCGGCGGTGTCCGTCTCGGCGGTGTCCACCTCGCCCGTGTCCAGCGGCGTGCCGCTGTCCTCGACGTCCGAGATCTCGAACTCGGTGGGGTCGGTCTTCTCGTCTCTGCGGCAGGCGAGCAGAAGGAGGAGGGCAGGGGTCGAGATCATCCGGTCTCCGTGGTGATGATACGCGATTAACCTGCTTCTTCCGAGTCGGCAGCGGCGCGGAGCAGCTGGCGGGCGGCGATCGCGTGCAGCGCGGGCCCAACGGCGGTCGCGTGCGTCGGCAGGAGGCTCAGCGCCTGGCTCAGGCCGGCCTCCAGCGAGGTGGGGGTGGTGAAGGCGCGGAGCAGGGCCTCCTCCAGGGACCCGGGCTCCCAGTGGCGGACCTCCAGGCCCTGCCGGTAGACGGCGATGGCGCAGGCGCGCTCGACCGGTGCCAGTTGTATCTGACCCTGAACGATGCTCGCGCGAGCGAGGTGGACGCTGAAGCCCAGCTCGAGCAGCACGGTGGACGGGCTCAGCTCCAGCCGAAGCGCCGGGTGGAGCTGGCTCACCTCCAGCGGGCGGGGGTCCTCGGCCGTGAACGCGCGCATGACGGCGGCGTCGAGTCGTGCCATGTCCACATGGCACCGATCCGCGCCCTGAGCCTCCAGCCAGTCGGCGAAGGGGCGGGCGAGGTGGTCGAGCGACCAGGAGTCTGGCGGGTGGGCCAGCAGGAAGGCCTCGTAGAGGGGGTCGAGGGCCTCGCCCATCAGCGCGCGCAGGCCGGGCAGCTCGCCGTCCAGGGCGTCCGACATCCGCATCTGAAACTGCTGGCGATACACGCCGATCTGCGCCTCCGGATCCAGCCAGGGGCCCGGCGCGAACCAGGCGCCCGACAGCGGCGCGGCGCCGCGGATCATCTCCACCATCCGCGCCTGCCAGTCAGCGGGCAGCATGGGCCTCCAGGGCCGCGTCGCGGTGGGCGCGCGCCAGGGCCGCCTCCTGTTGCAGGCGGGCGAAGCTCGGGATGTGCTCGTCCCACTCGATCAGCGTGCTGACCGGGCCGGTGCGGCGCAGGGCGTGCCGGTAGAGCTCCCAGACGGGGTCAGAGACCTCGCGATCGTGTGTATCAAGGCGATACCCTTGCTCTTTCAGCGTGTGGCCGGCCAGGTGGATCTGCACGACGCGGTCGGCCGGCAGGGCGTCCAGGTAGGCGATCGCGTCGAAGCCGTGGTTACAGGCCGAGACATAGACGTTGTTCACGTCCAGCAGCAGCGCGCAGTCCGCCTGCTCCACCAGCAGGGCGAGGAACTCCTGCTCCGGCATCTCGCTGTCCCGGTATTGCAGGTAGGAGGAGACGTTCTCCAGGGCGAACAGGCGGCCGGTCTGGTCCTGGGCGGCGCGGATGCGGTCGGCGACGTGGTCCAGCGTGGCCCGCGTATACGGCAGGGGGAGCAGGTCGTGGGCGCGACGCCCGTGCGCGCCGGTGAAGCAGAGGTGGTCGCTCCACCACGGCGCGTCGACGCGCTCCAACAGAGCAGCGAGGCGTGCCATGTGCTCCTGGCACCCTTCGCTGCCCAGGGAGAGGGAGACGCCGTGCGGCACGACCGGATAGCGCTCCAGCAGGCGCTCCAGGTGCCAGCGGGGCGAGCCTCCGTCGACCATGAAGTTCTCGGAGATCACCTCGAACCAGTCCATCGCGGGGCTGGTCTCGACGATCTCCTGGTAGTGCGGCAGGCGGAAGCCGACGCCCACGCCCAGGTCGGGGACCTGAAAGCGGCTCGCGCGCCTCACATCATCCCGGTAGCGCATCCCCCCTTGCCTTTGCAGGAGTTTTTGCCCTTGCAGCCGTTGTCGCTGGCCTTGCAGCCGCCCTGGCCCTTGCACTCGTTCTTGCCTTTGCAGGCGTGCGGCGTGGCCGTCACCGGCTGTGCGCCGTCGGTCGGCGCGACGGCGGGGACGGCGGCGTCCGGGGTGGCCGTCGCGGCGGGGGCAGCGGCGGCAGGAGCGGCAGGAGCGGCGGGAGCGGCAGGAACGGCCGGCGCGGGGGCTTCCGAGCCACCGCAGGCGGCGAGCGTCCCAGAGAGCAGGCCCGCGAGCGCGGACGCGAGGATCGTGGAACGTGCGTCAGGGGTCATCGGGGCTCCGAGGTGTGGGATCTTCATAGACGGGTGGCTGCCCGCGGTCAAGCGCTGGATGGGCGGCCGGCCAGCGGCTACAGTCCCCCGCGATGACCTCCCGCGCCCTCCGCTCGCTGCTCCTGCTCCTCCTTCTGGGCCCTGTCGCGGGCGCCGAGGAGCCGAGCCTGAGCACGCCCGCGCCCGCCGATCTCGCGCAGGTCGCCGCCGAGCTGGAGCGGCGGGTGGTGGAGGCCGAGGCGAGGGGACAGGAGACCGCCAGCCTGCACAACGCCTGGGTCACGAGCGGCGCGCCCGGCCGCAAACCCTGTCAGGAGCCCGCGGATCTGGTGCTGGCGCAGCAGGCCGAGGCGGCCGGGAAAGCGCTTCGGGACGCCTCCCAGGCGGCGCGCGCCCAGGCCGATCGGGTGCGCGAGCTGCTCCTCGCCCCCAGCCTGGCCCCGCTGCTCGACGAGGCGGCCCTGGCGCGGCACACCGCCCTCATCGCGCGCGCCGACGAGAGCGCCCGGCGCACGCTGGAGGCCAGCGCCTGGCACGCGCGCTTCCTCGCCCCCGTCCTCGCGCGGTGTTCGCGGTAGAGTGAAGGTGTAACGTCTGTTACAGGCCTAACCAGGTGAGCAGTCTTCCAGCCGCTCATAGGTGATGTCGCGCTGCACCGTGAGCCCGAAGGGCCCGAGCCGCGCCTTCGTGCGCAGGGTCTCGCTCAGCGGTCGCCCCGAGGCGTCCACGCTGAGGGTCGCGTCCAGGAAGATCAGGCGTCCGATCTCCAGCTTCGTCGGGTCTGCTATGGCCAGCCTCCAGACGCGCGCCCGCCCGCTCTCCGGGTCGATCACCACCGCCGCCGTGTTGTCCTCGCGCCCGCGCCAGAGCGACCAGCCGCCGCCCAGCAGCATGTCCAGGCGGTAGTGCTCGCGCCCCTCCAGCACCTCGATGCCCGCGGAGTCCGCGCCCACGTCCGAGCGGGCCAGGGCCACGGCCCGATCGAGCAGCGCCCGACCTTCGCTGGAGATCCCCTCCTCCTCGTCATCGAAGACGCCGAGCATGGGCAGGACGAAGGGGATCTGCTGGTCGCCCACGCTGGTCCAGACCATGGACTGCTCGTTGCCCGGGTCGGTGATGGTGAAGCTCTCCAAGGTCCAGCGCTCGCCCTGAAGCTGCGCCTTCGCGCTCACCGTGAGCGTCGTGCTGGCCAGGGCGCCGAGATCGTTGGTCTGCGTCACGCTGAGCGCGTACTGACCACATGGATCGTAGAGGAAGCGCTCCTCGGCCGCCGCCGCGAGCTGATCGAGGTCGGGCTCGGGCAGGAGGGCCAGCGGGAGGAGCAGGGGCAGGAGGGGCGGGCTCGGCAAGGGGGCTCCGGCGTCAGCGAGCCTTACAACCCGCGAAGCCCGGATCCGATTCACACAGCCGCGCGCGCGCGGCCTGCGCCTCTCGCGCGCGCCCCAGCGCGGAGAGGGCCGCGGCCTGGGCATCGAGCGCCTCAGGAAGCCAGGGATCCGCTTGTAACGTCGCTGTAGCGAGGGCGAGCGCTCTCTCGGCGTCCCCCTTCGCGGCCTGCTCGCGCGCCTCCTGCGCCCTCGTCCGCGGGCTGTCCGCGGGCACGAGCCCCGGTGCCGGGCGCCCGAGCGCGTTCTGCAGCGCCGCCTCCAGGCTCGCCGCCTCCGCGCCATGACCCCGCGCCCCCAGCGCCGCCGACAGCGCCAGCGCGTCCTCGTAGCGGCCCTCGCGCGCGGCCAGGTGCATGCGGCGGCGCACCGGCTCCGGGTCCTCCGGCGCCTGCTCGGCCCAGCGCGCCAGCAGCGCGTCGAACTCCGGCTCTCCGCTCCGTCCCAGGCTGTCCAGCGCCGCCACCCGCAGGGCCAGCACGTCGGGCAGCTCGGACCAGGGCGCCGCCAGCGCCGCCAGCAACGCCTCCGTCTCGCCGGGCAGGCCCGCGGCGAGCGCCGCCCGCGCCGCCGGCAGGACGAAGCGGGTGTCGCCCGGCCTTCGCTCCAGCACGGTCTTCCAGGCGTGCCAGGCCGTCGATCCGTGGCCCGCCGCCATCAGCGCCGCCGCCTCGTCGGCCATCAGCAGCGTCGAGGAGGGGCGCGCGAAGCTCGCGGCGGTGAAGCGGGCCCGCGCCTCCTCCGCGCTCCCCAGGCTCAGCGCCCGGCGCCCCGCCACCCAGTTGCCCAGCGCCGTGTCCGGATCGACCAGCAGCGCCCGCGTCACCGGATCCCGCCGCTTGTTCCCCACCAGGTTCTCCGGCGTCGGCGGCAGCAGCCCGTACCAGCTCGCCGCCGAGCGCCCCGCCAGCAGCACCGCGTAGAGGTCGTCCGACTGCGGCTCCGCGCGCGCCAGCGCTGAGCCCGGCTCCTCGCCGCGCCCCATCTCCTCGGCGATCTCCGCGAGGATCTCGGCCACGGCCGGCGTCGGCTCGGCCCGCGTGGCCTCTGAGGCGTGCTCTGTGCAGGCTCCCCCGGCCGTGCAGAGCGTCGCCGTCAGGGTCAGCGTCGGCCCGGCCTCGACCATGCGCGCGCGCAGGGTCCAACGCTCCACCTCTGCTTGTAGCGCGCCCTGCAGCCCCGGAGAGCGCGGCAGCCCCTCCACCTCCGGCGCCAGGCCGTCCAGATCGGCCAGGCCCAGCTCCAACAGCCCCGTCACCAGCCCGGACAGCTCCGCCCCGCGCGCGATGGCGGGATCGGGCTCGGCCAGCGAGAGCACGACGACGGCGGGGCGAGTAGAGGGATCGAGGGTGATCGGGCGATCTTCGGCGGCGCCCGTGTCCGGCGTCTCCGGGCGCTCGGGCGGCTCGGCGGGGGCGCAGGCGAGGAGGAAGGGGAGGAGCATGGGGGGAGCTTATCCGAGTCGGGGCGCGAGGGGGGAGGGTGGCTGGTGGCGGGGCGTTCAGGATGGCCACCGCCGTGCCGCCCACCGCCACCCCCTCCCCCCGCCGTGGGGGAGGTGCGCCCGTCAGGGGGCGGTGGGGGGCCTGTGCCCTCCAGCCCGCCACCAAACCCAAGAGCGCTCCAGGTGCTCGCAGCGGAGGCCCACCGCGGGCATCATCGCCCCGCGCCCGGCGCCCTTCATCTCGCCCGAGCGCCTGGAGTTGCGTTGCCCTCTCGCGCACCGTCCACAGCGCCACGGATGGCGAGACGCCGAAGCTCTGCGTCCGTCACGCGGCGGTCAACGCCGAGGGCGCCTACGTGGACTTCGCCAGCGTCTGCGAGGCGTCCCTGTCCACGCCTGGGATGAGCTGGTTTCCGGCCACGGCCTTTACCCGCTATGTCTGCTGGTTTCTCAGCGGGACCCTCGGCGGCGAGGTGGTCGTCAGCCTGGACCTGATCGCCAAACGTTGACGGGAGCTTTGCTGGGATCTGTCCGAGAGAGGGTATAGGAGGGAGACATGAAGTCGCAGCGCCCCTTCCCGTCCATGGCCTCGATCCTCGCCGAGGGCCGCGCGCGTCAGGCGCGGGCCACGTCGTGTTGTGACGGGCCGAGGAGCTACGACGTCCCAGACGCAATCCTGAAGCAGAGGACGTTGCCGAAGCTGTCAGCGCCGAGGAAGGGGGGCTCGCCGCCGCCCGTGGAGCGCCCGCGGCTCTGGGAGGATCTGGCACGGAACCCCAGGAAGATGGGGGAGATGCGGAAGGATGGGCCTCCGCGGCCTCTGGAGGGGCTGCGGAGGCCGGGCGAAGGGGACTGCGCCTGCGAGGTCCAGCCAGAGGCGATCTTTCGCGCCACGAGGGGCCGACGTGAGCGCACACACGAGGTCTCAGGACAGTGGCTGTCCAACATCCTGAGGCTCGGAAGCAAAGAGTCCGAGGCGTTTCAGCAGGCCACCCTTTACCTGGACGATGAGACCTGGGGCGCGATCCGGAGCGTCCAGAACGCGCGATCCGAGTGGCGTTCTACCCGAACGGTACCCGACCCTTTGCCTGGTGACGAGGGGGAGGCGCTCGCGGACAATGTTCGCTATCTGTCCGCCAGCGTCGTCGAGAGCCTGGCTTATGACCTCGCAGAGGGTTTAGCCTGCATCGATGAAGGTACGCTCTCGACACGTGGATTCTACGCTCTACCGGTCGAGTTGGCGGCAGCGGCCGATTTCGAGGGACGGCTCGTGTACGGTGATGGTGTCGATGTCGGGGCTTTCGGGAGATCTGGGGTCAGGCAATGCGTTATGCGTTTTCAGACGCGGGCCGTGGCCCCTCCAATTCGGAAGTCATCGGGGCCAGCGACCGCTCCTGCGCAGAGGTCCAAAGTGAGCACGACCTCAGGCACCTCCTGCTCAGGCTCGCCCAACGCGCCGATGGTACCGTTGGAGAAGCCGATTAGCTCGCCTGGAGCCCTGAGGGAGGGAGCGTGGCGGCGCGGGCCGGGGGACGGCGGTGTAACGCATAACGCATTGCCTGACCCCTCAGGTGGCAGGTGGCTCAGGTGGATGTCAGCCTGGACGTCGTGGACGTGCCGGTAGCCGGCGTGGTTGACATCGGCGCCTACGAGGCCGTATCTTGAGCAGGCGTGCTCCCGGCGAGGCACCCGGGGCGCAGGTCCACTGCCGACTCCACCTCTTCGCCCAGTTCAGCCCCCCTACTTTCCGCCGAGGCGCCTGATGTCCACCCTTCGCACGACAGCGCTGCTCGGCCTTTTGGGCTGTGAAGGTCTGGACGCCAATGGTCCTGCCAAAGACGGCACAGCATCCGACACGGGCGCGTGCGAGGCGGTGCAGTGGTTCGCCGACGAAGACAGTGACGGATACGGCGGGGATGACCGCACCGTCTTCGATTGTGTGGGGGTGGAGGGGAGCGTGTCCAATCAGCGTGACTGCGACGACGCAGACCCGGTCCGGTACCCCGGAGCGGCCGAGATCTGCGGCAACGACGAGATCGAGGACTGTGACAACCTGGACGGCGCGGCGGCGATCGGGGCCTGCGGGCGGGAGGGGACGGTGTCGGTGTCTGAGGCGGAGGCGAAGCTGTTGGGCTTAGCGTATGGTGAGACCGCGGGGAGTGTCCTGGCTGCACCCGGCGACGTCAACGGAGACGGTCGAGACGACCTGCTCGTGGGGAGTTCGGGTCGTGTCGGAACGGGCTATCTCTGGTACGGGCCCGTCAGCGGAGAGCGCTCTCTGGCCGACGCGGACGCCATCCTGGGGGACGCTACCCTGGATGACCAGGCGCCCTACGACCTCTCCTGGGTGGGTGACGTCGACGATGACGGCCTGGCTGACCTTCTGGTCTCCGGCTATGGCCTCGAGAGCGAGAGCCTCTCGCAGGTGTACCTTCTGCATGGTCCCCTCTCCGGGGCCACGGCGCTGAACGGCGCCGACGTTGTCTTTGCCACGGATGACATAGAGGACTGGTTTGGGCGGTCCATCGCCGGTGTCGGGGACAGCGACGGGGACGGCTGGGAGGACGTCCTCCTCGGCGCCCCTCTCACCTGGGTGGAGGGCGTGGACAGCGACGCGGGCGCTTGCGCGTTGGAGGATGACGCCGGCGGCTTCGAGGGCACGTACGGGGACGATCCTCAGGGGACGTGGGTGGGTGCGGCCTATCTGGTCCTGGGTCCGTCCTCGGGCACCGTGGACATGGCGGATGCGGATCTGACGCTGCTGGGCGAGGACACCCTGGATGAGGCTGGGACGGAGGTGTCGAGGCTCGGCGACTGGGACGGTGATGGGGTTGACGAGCTGCTCCTGAAGTCGGGGTACAACTGTGAGGGCCGCGAAAACGGCGGCGCGGTGTACCTGGTGCTTGGGCCCGCGTCTGGGACCCTGAGCCTGGCCGACGCGGACCTGAAGCTGCTCGCCCGGGGAGGGATTGGGCCGACAGAAAAGTCAGCGCTGGCCAGCGCTGGCGACGTAGACGGCGATGGGCTCCCCGAGATGCTGGTTGGAGCCTTGGGAGAGACCTCAGCGGATGGCGAGGAAGTAGCCGGTCAGGCCTACCTCGTGCAGGGCGGCACCGCTGGCGTTGCCGCGTTGAGCGCGTCGATGGCGACCCTCTCAGGCGAAGATACCTACAACCAGGCTGGCGGCTCTGTCTCGTCTTCGGGTGATGTCAACGAGGACGGTCTGGCCGACATCCTCGTCGGCGCAGCCTTCGTTGGCCCTTGGCCCGATTACTACGGTGCGGTCTACCAGCTCATGGGTCCGTTGAGTGGGGCCTACGATCTGAAGGACGCCGATCGGATATTCAATGGTGATGCGTATGGACAGGGGCTGAACGATACGATGCTTGCCGGGGATGTCGACGCAGACGGAAGCCCAGACCTCCTCCTGGCGGCTCCAGGCGACGACACCGTGGCCAGTAGAGCCGGCGCTGCCTTCCTGATCCTGGCGGGAGGCGTCGACCTTCCGCTCTCTCCCGGGCCATGACCCGGTCGGTGGCGTCCCTCGGGTGGGACTGGCGCCGGTCGCTCAAATTCAGAGTCAGCTCAAATTCAGAGTCAGGCAACGCGTTATGCGTTTCGACCACCGATCTTCTCCACCTGGGTCACCGCTCATAGGAGTCTGACCTCATCCATTGTCTTCTTTGTTTGGAAGCACCTCCGCGCGCGCCGCTGCCGCGCCCGGCTCCTCGCCGCGCCCCATCTCCTCGGCGATCTCCGCGAGGATCTCGGCCACGGCCGGCGTCGGCTCGGCCCGCGTGGCCTCTGAGGCGTGCTCTGTGCAGGCTCCCCCGGCCGTGCAGAGCGTCGCCGTCAGGGTCAGCGTCGGCCCGGCCTCGACCATGCGCGCGCGCAGGGTCCAACGCTCCACCTCTGCTTGTAGCGCGCCCTCGAGCCCCGGAGAGCGCGCCAGCCCCTCCACCTCCGGCGCCAGCCCGTCCAGATCGGCTCGGGCGAGCCGACGATCTGGGCCTCCCCTCCCGACTTGACCCATTCCTGGCAGCGCAGGCCCGCCCTGAGCGTCAACATTCCGCTATCCTCCCTGCCCATGCGCGCCCCGCTCCTCGCCCTGCTCCTCACCCCGCTCCTCGCCTGCGACGCGCCCGCTCACCCGAGCGTGCTGCTGATCACGCTGGACACCACGCGGGCCGACCGGCTCGGCCCCTATGGCTACGCCGCCGCCCGGACGCCCACCTACGATCGCCTGGCCGCCGAGGGCACCCTGTTCACGCGCGCCTACAGCACCGCGCCGCTCACCATCGTCAGCCACGCCACCCTGTTCACCGGCCTGAACCCGCCCACCCACGGGGTGCGCGACAACGGCGACTTTGTGTTGGGCGAAGAGCACGTCACGCTGGCGGAGCGCTTTCAGGAGGCCGGATACAACACGGCCGCCTTCACCAGCGCCTTTCCCACCCAGGCCCGCTGGGGCTTCGGGCAGGGTTTCCAGATCTACCATGACCCGCTGGAGCGCCTGCCCACCCAGCTGGACTGGAGCGATCAGCGAACGGCGGATGTTGTCGTCGATGACGCGATCTCCACCCTCTCTACGCTTCGCGACGACCAGCCCGCCTTCGTCTGGGTTCATCTGTTCGACGCGCACTGGCCCTATGCTCCGCCCGAGCCCTACCGTAGCCCGGAGAAGGACGGGAACTACGACGGCGAGATCGCCTTCGCCAGCGATCAGGTCGGGCGGCTCCTGAGCTGGTGGGACGAACGTTACGCCGAGAGCGTGGTCCTGGTCACCGCCGATCACGGCGAGGGCCTCGGGGACGGCGGCGAGCAGACCCACAGCTTCCTGCTGCACGACGCGACCCTGCGCGTCCCGCTGATCGTGCGCGGGCGGGGCCAGCTCTCGACGCAGATCGCCGCGGCCGCGCGCATCGACGATCCCGTCGGTCACGTCGACATCGCCCCCACCCTGCTGCGCCTCGCGGGCCTGCTCTCGCCCGAGCATGCGCAGGCGGGGGCAGGCGCCGGGGCGCACGTCGAGCCGGGTGACCTGCAGGGCCGCGACCTGTTCGCGGGCGGCTCCGATCAACTGTACAGCGAAGCGATGACCCCACAATTCAATCTGGGCTTGTCGCCGCTGTTCGCGCTGACCGCGCCAGAGGGTCGCTACACCGAGGGCGCGTACGGCGCCTGGTACCCGGTCGAGGGCGAGCGCGTCTCGCTGCGCGGGGAGCGCGAAGGCGACCTGGGGGAGCTGGAGCGGCGGCTTCAGACCCTGCGGGAGTCGCTCGGCGAGCGGGCGGCGCCGGCGGCGGCCATGGACAGAGACGCGCTCGAGCAGCTCCAGGCCCTGGGCTATATTGGCGGAGACGTAACGGCGGAGGCGGGCGACGTGGACCCGCGCGACATCATCGCGTTGGTGCCGCTCACCTGGCGGATCAAGGCGCCCATGCGCCGCGGCCAGCACGCCCTGGTCGAGCGCATGCTCGGGCAGCTCGAGCAGGCCATGCCGGGC
>CAZKWG010000224.1:0-7209 GCA_964556105.1 uncultured Enterobacterales bacterium
GCGTGTGCATCGGCGTCGCCTCCAGTTCCGCGCGGCTCACGCTCGGCAGGGCGATCACCAGCAGGGCAGGGTGGACGGGGGGCGGAGAGGCGACCGCGCGCGTGGCCTGCTCCACGGACAGCCCGGCGGCGATCAGCGCCACGAGGCCGACGCCCAGCACCGCGCGCCCCTGAGGCGCCAGCCAGCCCCCGAGCAGCACCCCCACGAGCTGAAAGGGCAGAAACACGCAGGCCAGCAGGCTGGGCAGGTGATCGGCGAAGCCCGGATCCTCGGTCGCCAGCCAGAGCAGCAGCGCCGCCGGCAGCAGGGATCCCAGCCCGAGGCCGAGCGCGGCCCCGCGCGCGCGGCGGATCATGGCGCCGCCTCCAGCAGCGCGCCCGGATGGAAGCCGTCCCAGAACAGCCAGTCCCCGGGCCAGGTCCGCAGGGTCGCGTCCAGATAGCGCGCCAGCCCGTCTACGCCGTCGCTCAGCGCGGCCTCGCGCCCCTGGTCGCGCCGCAGGGGGATCTCGGGCCCGATCTCCGCCACCCACGGCGCCCCTGGCCGATCGCCGCGCCGCGTGTGGATGGTCAGCAGCGGCGCCCCGCTCTTCCAGGCCAGCCACACCGGCCCCACCGGGAGCGGCATCGGCTGACCCAGCACGGGCCGCGTGATCCGCCGCCCCAGCTCCTCACCGCCGCCCGTCGCGTCACAGGCGGTCATGAGCACCTCGCCGCTCTCCAGGGCGCGCAGCGCCGGCCGCAGGAAGCGACGACCATCGTGGAGCATGACGGGCATACGTCGCTCCAGCCGAGCGCGCGTCTCGGCCGCCCAGCGCCCGGCCGCCGAGAGCTCCACCAGGGTCACCCGCCCCCCGCCGATCTGATGCATCTTCCAGCCGAGCACGCCGAGCACGTGCAGCGGGAGCTGCGCCGGCCCCATGTGCGGATGGGTGAGCACCACGCCGCGCCCCAGGGCCCAGGCCTCCTGGAGCCGCTGCAGCCCCTCGAAGCGCAGATAGCGTGGCCAGCGATCGGCGTCGCACTTGAGGAACGAGAAGCTGATGTACTGGTTGGCCAGGTGCGCTTCGAATGCGCGGGCGGCGATCGCGTCCAAGGCCTGGGGACCGCGCTCCGGGAAGGCGCGCGCCAGGTTCTCCCGCAGCGCGCCCCGGCGCGCCCGAAGCGCCTGCGCCGCCGCGCGCGCCCCGCCGCGCACGACCGTCAGCTCGAGCGGCGCGGGCATGCGCTCCAGCGCCGCGCGCCCCGGCCCCCAGACCGCGCGCCGATACAGGTCCTTGAGCGGGTGCTCGCCGACGATCATTCGTCCACGTACCCCAGCGCGCGCAGGCGCTCCGCCGTCGCCGCGTCCAGCGCGTCGGCCGAGGGCCGGGCCTCCCCTTCGAGGAGGGCCTCCGCCGAGGCGCGGAGCGCCAGGGCCAGCTCGCCCGGCATCGAGGCCGTCACCGACTCGTCGGGCGCCGCCACCAGATCGTACCAGAGCTCCCCTTCGCCCGGGGCCTCCCGCAGCACGTAGCGCCCCTCCACCGTGCGGAGCGCGACCATGCGGTAGCGGGGGCTCTCGATCTCTCCCCGCACCCGCGCCGCCATGTTGGCGGGTCGATCGTAGGTGAGGCTGCGGGCGAAGAGGTGCGGCGGAGCGCTGGGCGGCGCGCCGGAGATCCAGTCGCTCAGCGCGCGCCCCTCGGCGGCAGGCGAGGCCGGCAGCCCGAGCAGATCGAGCAGGGTGGGCGTCAGGTCCACCAGCTCCACCGGCGTCTCCACCCGCACCCCGGCGGGGACCCGATCCTTCATGCGCAGCAGCAGCGGCACCCGCATCGAGGGATCGAAGAGGTCATCGCCGTGGTTGAACCAGACCCCGTGCTCGCCCAGGCTCTCCCCGTGATCCCCCGCCACCGCCACCAGCGCGTCCGGATGGTGCGCCTCCACCCAGTCCAGCAGGCGGGCCAGCTCCTGATCCGCAAACGAGACCTCCCCCGCGTACTGGGCCAGCGGCCAGCGCAGGTCCGTGATCCCCTCCAGCGAGGGCAGGAGGTAGGGGGCCACGCCCTTGACCCGCCTCATGGACTGATGGCTCGGATCGCGCGGATCTCCTTCGTAATAGGCCTGGTCCCAGGGCGGAGGCGCCTCGTAGGGGCCGTGCGGGTCGAACAGGTGGACCCAGAGGAAGAAGGGCTGCTCGGCGTCCTCCAGCCCCGCCCGCTCGAGCCAGCCCATCGCCCGGTCCACGGTGGTGTCCGCGCGGCGCTCCACCGCGAGCTCCGGGCTCAGGTTGCGGCTGATCCCCGCCTGAATCCGACCGGCGAGCGTGTCCGACCAGCCCGGCATCGCCCCGAAGTCGTCGTCGTAGACCTCGAAGCCGCGGGCGAAGCCGAAGCTGCCCTCCAGCACGTAGGCGCTGACGAAGGCGCCCGTGCGGTACCCCTGCGCGCGCAGCAGCTCCGCCAGCAGGGGCAGATCGGCGGGGACCGGGTGACCGTTCAGCATCACCCCGTGCGACCAGGGCCCCTGGCCGCTGAGGATCGTCGTGTGGCTGGGGCCGGTGATCGGGATCTGGGACATCGCCAGCTCGAAGCGGGCGCCGGCGCGGGCCAGCCCCTCCAGGGTGGGCGTCCGCGCGCGCCGGTTGCTCCGGCCGACGTGATCGTCGCGGGTGGTGTCCAGGGTGACCAGCACCAGCGGGACCTTCGCCGCGCCCGCGCTCCCCGCAGGGGGCAGCTCACGGGCCGGACGGGCCAGGACCAGCGCCGCGACGCCGAGCCCGAGCGGCATCGCCAGCCGCCCCAGACGCGGCACGCGCGAGAGGCGCGCCCCGAGCACCACGCCGACCGCCCCCAGCCCCAGCGCCACCAGCAGCAGCGCCGGATGGGCGTTGAGAAGCGGCGGCTCCGTGAACGGCGGCGGATCCCGCAGCGTGCGCTCGCCCAGCTCGAGCCCCAGCCCCAGCGCCAGCCCCAGCAGCGGGGCGAAGGCGCGCCCCAGCGTCCGCCCACGCGACAGCAGCAGCAGCGGCAGCGCGAGGAGCGCCACGCCCACCCCCAGCGCGACGGCCTGGAGCGCCGCCAGCGCGAGCCCCTGGGCCGCCGAGCTCTGCAGGCTGTCGGCGCGAACCACGAAGGCGACGTCCAGCAGCCCGACCGAGGCTCCGCCCAGCGCCGCGCCACCCAGCGCCGCGCCGATGCGCCTCGGGGATCCGGTCAGAGGACCAGGACGCTCGCTCTCCGGTCGAAGCCCGCCCACGCCCACGCCTCCAGCAGCCCCACGTTAACCCACCCCGTTGACGACCGGACCTCGGGCGGCGACCTTCGCTGAGGAGCAGTGGATGGCCCAGCGCAAAGAGAGATCGATCTCGCTGCCGATCACCATCGCCAGCGTGACGGTGGCCCTGTCCATCGCCATGCTCATCGGCTGGAGCGTGGAGTTCTCCCGTCGGATGTCCGCCCCGGAGGTCGTCGCCCCGGGGACCAGCCTGCTCATCCCCGGCGCCCTGACCCTGGCGGTCAGCACCGTCGTGCTCATCATGTTCTCCATCTTCCTGGTGCGGGAGATCCTGGAGGGGCGCAAGCAGACGCGCTTCATCGACTCCGTCACGCACGAGCTGAAGAGCCCGCTCGCCTCGATCAAGCTCTGCCTGGAGACCCTCTCCCGCCCCGAGCTGAGCGAGACGCAACGCGGCAACCTCCAGGAGATGGCGCTCTCCGATGTCGAGCGCCTCTCCACCTTCATCGACGACGTGCTGGAGGCCAACCGGGTCGCCCACGGCCGCCCGCAGGTCCTCTCCGAGGTGCGCCTCGCCGAGCTGGCTGGCCGATGCGCCGCCGTGGTGCGCGGGCGCTACCACCTGGAGCCGTCCTGCGTGAGCGTCGAAGTGCCCACAGACCTGACCCTCCTCGTGGACGCCACGGCGCTGGAGACCGTGCTGAAGAACCTGCTCGACAACGCCGCCAAGTACTCCGACCCTCCCGTCTCGGTCCGCCTGCGCCTGGTGGAGCACACCGCGCGCGCGGTGACGCTGGAGGTGCGGGACCAGGGGATCGGCATCGGGCGCACCGACCTGATCCGCATCTTCGAGCGCTTCTACCGGGTGCCCGCCGAGCGCGTCCGGGCCCGCCCCGGCACCGGGCTCGGGCTGTGGGTGGTCTCCGCCCTGGTGCGCAGCATGGGCGGCCGCATCGAGGCGCGCTCCGAAGGCCCTGGCCAGGGCACCACCGTTCAGGTGAGAATACCGACCTCAGGGCGGGGAGCGGGACGTGCAGCTTGAACAGCCGGGAGCGCGGGTGCTGGTCGTCGAGGACGAGCAGCACCTCGCGGCGGGTCTGAAGCTCAACCTGGAGCTCGAGGGCTACCAGGTCCACGTCGTCGGGACGGGCCGCGCCGCCGCCGAGCGCCTCGTCCAACCCGAGGGCTACGACGCCATCGTCCTGGACGTCATGCTCCCCGACCTGGACGGCTTCGAGCTCTGCCGCCGCGTTCGCCAGAGCGGCAACCTCACGCCCGTGCTCATGCTCACGGCGCGCGGCGACGCGGAGGATCGGGTCGAGGGCCTGGACGCCGGGGCCGACGACTACCTGACGAAGCCCTTTCAGCTCGGGGAGCTGCTGGCGCGCGTGCGCTCCCTCCTGCGTCGGCGCCGCTGGGACATCGAAGGGAGCGCCCAGCCGCACGAGATCCTGACGTTCGGCGAGTCCCGCGTGGACTTCACCACCCACGAGGTGACCAGCCGCGGGCGCCCCGTCGAGCTGACCCGCCTCGAGGTCGACCTCGTGCGCTACTTCGCCGCCAACGCCGGGCGCGTCATCTCCCGTGAGGAGCTGCTGGAGCAGGTCTGGAAGCTGCGCAACTACCCGAACACGCGCACGGTGGACAACTTCATCGTCCGCCTCCGCCGCCACTTCGAGCCCGATCCGGCCGAGCCGATCCACTTCCTCAGCGTGCGGGGTTCAGGCTACCGGTTCCTCCGAGAGCGATCGGGCCGATAGCGACCATCCAGGCAGGCTCTGAGCCCATGACCAAAGAATTACCCGCCGCGACGGAGGTGTGATGGCGCCTCGGCCCTCGGCCGGAGACAATCCCGCTCCTGGAGGAGACCCATGGACGCGATCGCCAACCCGAGGCCCCCGAGCCTGACGCCCGACCTGCCCGCGACAGCGAGCACGCGCACCCCCCGAGCCTGGGAGCTCAGCGAGGCCGGCGGCGTCCTGCTCATCCATCTGGGCGCCTTCGGCGCGCTGTGGTCCGGGGTCACGACCGAGTCCATCATCGTCTGCGTCGTGTCCTACCTCGCGCGAATGTTCGGGGTCACGGCGGGCTACCACCGCTACTTCGCGCACCGGACCTTCAAGACCAGCCGGGTCTTCCAGTTCCTCCTCGCCCTGCTCGCCCAGACCTCGGGCCAGAAGGGCGCGCTGTGGTGGGCGGCGCACCACCGCGACCACCACCGCTACTCCGACCAGGCGGGGGATGTTCACTCGCCCCGGCGGGAGGGCTTCTTCTACGCCCACCTCGGCTGGATCTTGAACGGCACCCGCGCGACGAAGCTGGACCGCATCCGGGATTTCGCGCGCTTCCCGGAGCTGGTCTGGCTGAACACGCACGAGCGCAAGGTGCCCTGGGTGCTCGGCATCCTCACCCTGATCGTCTTCGGCTGGCCCGGCCTCTTCATCGGCTTCTTCCTCAGCACCGTCCTGGTCTGGCACATCACCTTCTGCATCAATTCCGTGGCCCACGTCCTCGGCACGCGCCCCTACGACACCCAGGACGACAGCCGCAACAATTTCGTCCTCGCGCTGCTGACGCTCGGTGAGGGCTGGCACAACAACCACCACTTTCATCAGGCCTCCGCGCGGCAGGGCTTCCGCTGGTGGCAGATCGACATCACCTACATGGTCTTGAAGATGCTCTCGTGGGTTGGCCTGGTCTGGGACATCAAAGAGCCGCCTGCACGTGTGCTCGAGGGCAACACCCGCTGAATGAAAGATCAGGGCCGTAAGAAAAGGCTGCCCTGGCGCGTTCCCGATCCTGCACAGCGGGCCGCCGCTGTGGTAAAATCGTGGTTCGTCCCGCTCGCGCCCTCATCGGGCGCGCCCCAAGGGTGTACACATGCGCGGTTCCTCCTGGATGGTCATGGCAGCCGGAATGGCTCTCTCCGGCTCCGCTTTCGCGAAGGATGCGGTGGTCCCACCGCTGCTGTCCAAGGGCGTTGACCCCCTGGTCGTCCTGAACCTCACCAGCCTGGTCGCGTCCGAGCTCGACTTCCAGGGCACCTTCGAGAACGTCACGCAGCTCGACAAGACGCCCGCCACCATGAACGCCGCCTGCGTCGCGAACCCGGCCTGTCTGAAGGGCATCGCGACCGCGAACAAGGCGAACGTGGTCATCGGCGGCACGGTGGCGCTGGTCTCGAGCAAGTACGAGTTCAAGCTCTTCCTGTATGACGCCGACGAGAACAAGATCCTGCGGAACAAGACCTTCGTCCTGCCGAACGTCCCCTCCGTCATCGCCGACTCGATGGGCGGCTACATCAAGGAGCTGACCACCGGCAAGTCCCAGGCGGTCGCCGCGGAGGAGAGCTCCATGGGCGATCTCGACTCCGTCTCGGCCTCCGACCTGCTCGAGGAGGAGGAGGACGACAGCGACAGCTTCGGCGCCGGCGTCGCCCCGAGCCGACGCGCCCCGGCCGAGCTCGAGGACGAAGAAGAGCTCAGCGGCCTGGACGCGCTGCCCGAGGAGGTAGACGAAGAGGAAGAGGCCGCCGCCGCGGCAGCGGCCGCCAAGGCCAAGGCCGACGCCGAGGCGAAGGCCAGGGCCGCCGCCGCCGCCAAGGCCAAGGCGGACGCCGAGGCGAAGGCCAAGGCCGACGCCGCCGCCAAGGCCAAGGCCGACGCCGAGGCGAAGGCCAGGGCCGACGCCGCCGCGAAGGCCAAGGCCGACGCCGCCGCGAAGGCCAAGGCGGAGGAGGCCGCCCGCGCCCGCGCCGCCGCCGCCGCCGCCGAGGAAGAGGAGATCGAGTTCGGCAAGCCCGCCCCCGGCGACATCGAGATGGAGGAGATCAGCTTCTCCAGCGCCGCCGGCCTCATCCAGATGGACGGCGGCGACGACGAAGAGGAGAGCCCCGTCCTCGCCGAGGAGGAAGAGGACGAGTACGTCGAGCGGACCCCCGCCCCGCGCACCAGCACGCGCACGCCCTCCCTCTCGGACGACGACGACGACG
>CAZKWG010000224.1:7309-10482 GCA_964556105.1 uncultured Enterobacterales bacterium
CCCGCCCCGCGCACCAGCACGCGCACGCCCTCCCTCTCGGACGACGACGACGACGAGCCCGTCCGCAAGCCCAGCACCCGGGTCACGGACGAGGACGAAGAGGAGGAGGAGGTCGCGCGCACCAGCACGACCCGCAGCGCCACCTCCAGCCGCACGAGCACGACCCGCAGCTCCAGCAGCCGGGACGAGGACGACGAGCCGACCAGCCGCAACCGCCTGGACGAGCTGGAGGACGACGACGCGCCCCGCTCGCGCAGCAGCTACGAGGAGGAGGATCTCGACCTCGACCGCGACAGCGACACGCGCAAGGGCAGCGACAAGAAGGGGGATGACAGCACGATCGGCGTGGCCGCGCGCGTGGGCTACGCGGGCTTCCAGGGCCTGAGCTTCGTCACCTACGGCGCCGAGCTGGGCTACTCCGTCTCGCCGCGCTTCGCCCTGAACTTCGGCTTCGACGCGCACTCCGTCAAGCGCGAGGTGCCCGAGATCCTGCAGGCCGAGGGCTACCCCGCCACGGCCTGGAACACGATCCTGCCCCTTCATGTCGGCGGCCAGCTCCGCCTGAGCGAGGGGGGCGTGGTGCCCTACCTGGGCGCTGACCTCTCCGTCATCCCGGGAGCGATCAAGGGCGCCCTGCCCACGGACGCGGAGGCCGCGACCGCGGCCAGCGCCACGGCCCTGGGCGGGCGCGCGCGCCTGGGCGTGGACATCCTGCTCAGCGAGAGCTTCGGCCTGAACCTGGACGCGTCCGCGGGCGTGTGGAGCGCCGAGACCTTCGCGACGGTCGAGAAGGACATGCAGAGCAGCGGCTTCGTCCCCACCGTCTCGGCGGGGACGGTGCTGCGGTTCTGAGCGGATGGGGCGCGGCGCCGGTGTCCTGAACCTGGCGCAAGGGCTCGCCTGGGGGATCGCGGCGGCGTGGCTGAGCCCGGCCTGGACCGTCGCGGGTCTGCTCGCGGGCGGCGTGGCGTTGATTCAGCTCCTCTACGGTGGGGCGCTGCTGCTCGGGCGCGCTCCGCGCGTGGCCCGTCTGGTCGCCGCGCTGACCCTGGCAGGCGCCGCGGCGCTGGCGGCGATGTACCTTCAGGCCGCCTTCTTCATCGCCGCCAGCTATGGGGCGGAGGCCAAGGACGTCGCGATGAACGGGCTGGGCACGGCGCTCCTGGCGCTGCCCTGGCTCATCGGCGCCTCGCTCTGGCAGCTCTTCGCCGGGCGGGAGCAGGGCGGTCCCGCCGGCCCTGCCGCCCTCGGGCTGACCCTGCTGGCGGGCGGGATGGGCTGGGGCGGCGGGGCGCTGGCCAGCCAGCCGTCACAGACCTGGCCCGCTCAGCCCTCACGCGCCGAGGCCGCGCGCGTCGCCTTCGCCCGCTGGACGGGCCAGGGCGCCGCCGACGCGCTGCCGGTCGGGGACGGCGCGGCCACGGTCCTGCTCACGCCCTGGTTGGACGGGCGACCGGGCACCTCCATTCGAGGCGACGGCGCGGATCTGGGCGCGGCCGTCCAGGCGGCGCTGGACGGGCTCCCCGCCCCCGACGGCGCGCGCCCCGCGCTGGTGCTGGACGTGGCGCGCGCCGTCTGGCCAGGGACCCAGCCCCTGGGGCCGCAGACCGGCGCGCTCAGCGAGGACAGTGGACGCTCTCCCACGACGCTCTGGCGGCCGAAGCAGGTCGAGCGCGCGGAGATCCGTCCGGGGATCCGCGCGCCGATGGTGACCATCGAGGGTGACGCCACCCGCTTCGACAGCGTGCTGGTGGACGCGGAGGGACCTCGCGCGCTGGTGCACGGCTGGACCCCAGCGCCCGCGCTGACGGCGGAGGTGGCGCGGGAGGCGGCGCTGGCCGGCGGCCGCATGCTCGTCCGCCACCAGGACAGCCTGGGCCGCTACGCCTACATCGTCGCCGGCCCCTCCGGGAAGGAGCTGGGCGGCTACAACTTTCCCCGCCACGCCGGCGTGACCTGGTTCCTCGCCCGCCTGGCCGAGCGCACCGAGGCCCCGGACGTGATCGCCTCCGTCGCGCTCGGGCTCAGCTACCTGGAGCGCAGCTCCACGGTCGCGCCCGTGGGCGGCTCCTACGTGCGCGACCCGAGCCGCCCCGACCGCAAGGTCTGGGTCGGGACCACGGCGCTGGCCGCGCTCGCGGCGGTCTCGGCGAAGCACCCGATGGCCGTCTCCTGGGGTCGCTTCGTCGCCGCCAGCGTAGACGCCGAGGGCCAGGTGCGCGGCGACCTGGATCTGGACCTCGGCGCCTTCCCCCCGCAGCCGCTCAACACCTACGGGCAGGGCCAGGCCATGCTCGCCCTGGCCTCGCTGGTGCGCGCCGGGCACACCGAGTTCGAGGCGCCGCTGCTGCGCGCGCAGCGCTACGTCGAGGGGGACTACGCCAGGGGCGCCGCCGGCCGGCTCATCGTCCTGGACGAGCACTGGGCCTGCCTCGCCGCGCTGGCCGGTCGGGAGGCCACGGGCCAGACCGCCGGCTGGGAGATCTGCCGCGCCTACGTCCACGACGCGGCCCTCCTGACGCCCACCGCGGGCAGCAGCGTCCACCTCAGCACGGGCGCGGCCGGCGGGCTGGCCGAGGCCGTCGTCGCCGCCGCCTTCCTGGACACCGGCGGCCCCTGGGCGGAGCGCGCCCTGGCCTACGCCCAGCTCTTCGTCCGGAGCGCCTACGAGCCTGGGGACGCGCCCCTGCTGGAGCGGCCCGAGGCGCTGCTGGGCGGCTTCCGCGACAGCGCCGCCGACTGGGACGTGCGCATGGACGCCGTGCAGCACATCGGCTGCGCCCTCCTGGGCGCCGAGGCCATCCTCACCGCGCGCGCGCCGGGAAGCCTGCCCTGAAGGCCGAGGGCCGCCAGGAGCGCGCGACGTGGCTGCTGGTCAGCCTTCTCCTGGTCCTCGCCCTCTACGGCGGCGCGCTGACCCATGGTTTTGTCCACGATGATCGTGTCCTTCTCGAGCACAGCGCGCGCCTCGCCGAGCTGGGGAACCTGGGCGAGGCGCTCCGGCGGGACCTGTTCTGGCTGGCGGACGGAGAGGTGCGGCCCTCCCCCTACTGGCGCCCGGTGGTCGTGCTCACCTACTTCGTCGAGCGCGCGCTGGGCGGCGGCGCGCCCTGGCTCTTCCACCTCACCAACCTGGCGCTGCTCGCGCTGCTCGGCTTCCTGGCCACCACCGG
>CAZKWG010000225.1:0-10478 GCA_964556105.1 uncultured Enterobacterales bacterium
CACGCTCACGTTGACCGAGGGCGCCGCGGGGGCGCGGCCGTGATCGTGGCTGTGGCCATGATCGTGGCTGTGGCCGTGATCGTGGCCGCGGTCCGGCTCGGGCGCGGGCTTCGGCGCGGGCTTCGGCGCGGGCGCCGGCTCAGGCGCGCGGCCATGGCCGTGGTCGTGGCTGTGGCCGTGGCTGTGCCCGTGGCTGTGGTCGTGGCCGCCCCCTCCGCCTTCCTCTTCCTCCTCCTCGTGCATGTTCACCGGGGGGCGTGGACGCGCAGGCGCCGCGGGGCGCGCTGGGGCGGGAGCCGCGGTCTCCTTCTTCCCGAGCACGAGATCGCGGACCTTGCGGGCCACGCGGACAGGCAGATTGACGAGACGACCGATCATGCGAGCTCCCTCGGAGCAACGGCTAACCTGACACCCGCACGATGGTAGGAGAAACCGACCGGCACCCCACCCTTCGCGCGCCGGTCCAGGCTAAGCTGCGTCGATGTCTGGCGCCTCTACCCTCGACCCTCAGCTCCGCGTCTGGCGGTGGCGAATCTTCGCGGCCACCTGGCTCGGCTACTTCGGCTACTACTTCTGCCGGAAGCCCTTCAACATCGCCAAGGCCGACCTGATCGAGAACCACGGCTGGACCGACCAGACCGTGGGCAATATCGGCGCGATCTACCTGTTCACCTACGTGATCGGCCAGTTCGCCGCGGGCTGGGCGGGGAACCGCTTCGGCGCGCGGGCCGTCCTGCTCATCGGTATGAGCATCACCATCGTCGTCAACGCCGCCTTCGGCGTGGCCGACTCCGCCTGGACCTTCGGCTCGCTGATGGCGCTGAACGGCCTCGTGCAGGCCACCGGCTGGTCGGCCTGCGTGGGCACGATGGGGCGCTGGTTCCACCGCGGCGAGCGCGCCTCGGTCATGGGGCCCTGGGCCACCAATTTCCAGATCGGCTCCTTCCTCGCCGGGCCCTTCGCCGCCTGGATGCTCGGGATGGGCGGCTACCGCTGGTCCTTCTTCGGCGGCTCGCTGGTGACGCTGGGGGTGCTGGCCATCGTCGCGCTCAACCAGCGCAACCGCCCCGAGGACGTGGGCCTGCCCCCGGTGGAGGACCCGCAGGTCGCCGCCGGGACCGCCGCGGCCGAGCAGGACGACGACGAGCCCCTCTCCAGGGCCGTCCTGTTCAACATCGCGCTGATCGGCACCTTCTACTTCTTCTCCAAGCTGATCCGTTACGCGTTCTGGTCCTGGGTGCCGCTGCTGCTCAACCGCCACTTCCAGATGAGCGGCGAAGACGCCGGCTACATGTCCAGCATCTTCGACGCCGCGGGCTTCCTGGGCACCATCGCTGCCGGTCTGCTGGCCGACCGGGTCTTCCGCGGCAGCCTCTCGCGCCTGAGCTTCTACTTCACCACGCTGATGGTGTTGTCCATGTCCTTCCTGTACTTCGGCGGCACCGCGAGCCTGCCGCTGTTCGGGCTGGGCATCGGTCTGGTCGGCTTCTTCCTCTTCGGCCCGGACGCCCTGCTCACCGGGGCGGGGGCGGTGAACCTGGGCTCTCCGCGCAAGGCGGCCCTGGCGGCGGGGCTGATCAGCGGCATCGGCTCGGTGGGCCCCATCGTCCAGGAGCTCGTCCTGCCTCGCTTCGTCGGCGACGATGACCCGAGCGTCACCTTCGGCCTCCTGCTCGTCTCGGCCCTGCTCTGCCTCTGCGCCCTGGGGTGGATGCTGCATCGCAGCAATTCCGGAAAGTCCAACCTGTGATCGCCTCCGCCGGACGGGTGCTGATCCTCGACGGGCCGATGGGGACCGAGCTGGAGGCGCGCGGCGTGCCGATCCCCTCGCCGGTGTGGAGCGCCTACGCCCTCGAGCACGCGCCCGAGGTCGTCTCGGCGATCCACGAGGATTATCTGCGGGCGGGAGCCCAGGTTCACACCGTGAACACCTTCCGGACGAAGGCGCGCACCTACCCCGAGACCTGGGCGACGCTGGCGCGGCGGGCGGTGGACCTGGCGCGGGCAGCGGTCCCGGGCGGCCTGCTGGCGGGCTGCGTGGCGCCGCTCGAAGACTGCTACTCCCCGTGGATGAGCCCACCCGACCCTGGGCCCGAGCATCGCGCCCTCGCCGAGGTCCTGGCCGGGGCGGGCTGTGATCTCCTGCTCTGCGAGACCTTCCCCCCCGTCGGCGAGGCCCTCGCCGCGGTGGAGGCCTGCGTGGCGACCGGGCGGGAGACCTGGGTGGCGTTCACCGCCGGGCCCGAGGCGGACCTGCTGGACCCGGACGCCATGGCGGCCGGCGCGCGCGAGGCGGTGGCGCTGGGGGCCGCCGCCGTGCTGGTGAACTGCGTGCCGGCCTCGCGGACGCTGGCCTTTCTCGACGCCATCGCGTCCTGCGGCGTCCCTTTCGGCGCCTACGCCAACGCGGGCCACCCGGGCGAGGGCCTGGGTTGGGAGCGCCCTTTGGACGACGCCCCCGAGCGCTACGCCGATCTGGCCGAGCGTTGGGTCGAGGCGGGCGCGACGCTGATCGGGAGCTGCTGTGGCACGGGCCCGGCGCACATCCAGGCGCTCTCTCGACGCTTTCGCTCCTGACCCTTGCTCTCCGTACGGCCTGCCCTATACTGAACCAATGCGTGGGCTCGTGCTGGTGTGCTGCCTGGGCTGCGCCAGGTCCGAGACGTCCTCGACGGCCAGCGAGGACGCCAGAGCCTACGCTTCGCCCGCGAGCGCGCGCGAACGATCGCTCTGGGAGGCGCTTCGTTCCTGGCTGGCTGGCCCGAGCGCCCTCGGCCGCGGCACCTTGCTGATGCCCAACCGGGACGAGGACGAGGCGCTCGTGGCGCCTTACGACTCCAGCGAGACCGGGGACAGCGGGGAGGCGGCGGACGACGGCACCATCCCCAACGAGACCGACGTGCTGGTCATCGGCTCGGGCCCGGCGGGCATGGCCGCGGCCCTCGCCGCGCGCGAGCTGGGGGCGGAGGTCCTGGTGCTCGATCGCGCGGATCAGGCGGGCGAGGGGATCATCTACGGTGGCCGGTTCTTCGCGGCGGGCACACCTCATCAGGCCGCGCTGGGCCTCGCGGACTCCGCCGACATCGCCGCCTCGGAGTGGGAGTCCATCACCGGCGTGGACGGCAGCGCGCCCGCGGTCCAGGCCTTCCTCGCCGCCGCCGCCGAGACCCTGACCTGGATGGAGGGCCACGGCCTCGCGGTTGAGGGCGTCAACTCCGATCCGGACGGGGGAGAGCTCCGCCGCATCCACAACATCGACGGAGCGAGCTCGCGCAGAGCGATCCTCGCCGGCTTCGACGGTGATCTGCACGTTCAGGTGCAGGTCGATGCGCTGTTGACCGAGGAGGGGCGCGTCGTCGGCGCGCGCTGGACGGATCTCGCCACGGGCGAGCTGGGCACGACCACCGCGGGCGCCTTGGTCGTCGCGACGGGCGGCTTCTTGCGCGACGCCGAGCGGATCGTCGCCTGGCGCCCGGAGCTGGACGGCCGGCGCCTGATGGCCGAGACGAACCCGCAGTCCGACGGAGGCGGGCTGGCCTTCCTGGAGGAGGTCGGCGCGGCCTTCGATCACATGGACAGCATCGGCATCTATGTGCACGGGATCCAGGACCCTTACGCCGAGGACGGCGAGGCCCTGGTGCTCAGCGCCCTCGACGACGAGCTCATCGTGGACGCCAACGGCGAGCGCTTCGCCGATGAGGCGAAGTCCCGATCGCTCGATCTCTTCGACGCGCTGCCGGACGGCGAGGTCTACGCGCTCTTCACCGACGCGCGCGCCGCCGCAGCCAGCGCGGGTCGCCCAGCCTACAACTGGGCGGAGCCGGAGGTCCCCGAGAGCTACACGCTCGACGCCCTGGTCACCGACTCCCCGGACATCTTCGTCGCCGCCTCGCTGTCCGAGCTGGCGCTGGCCTCCGGCATCGACGAGACCGGCCTGATCGCCACGGTCGACGCGGTCAACGCCATGATCGAGGCCGCCGAGACCGACGTCTATGGTCGCGACTTCACGCGGGCCGAGCGCTACGAGTCGGACCTCTGGTGGGCGCTCCGACTGACGCCTGGGCTGGCCAAGGCCTTCGGTGGCGTCAGCGCCGACCTGGAGATGCAGGTGCTCGACGCCGACGGGGAGGCGATCCCGGGCCTCTACGCGGCGGGCGAGGTGGTGGGCATGATCCCTCAGGGCGGCGCGGGCGCGGGCTTCGCCGGCTCGGTGGGCGCCTGCTACACGCTGGGCCGGGAGGCGGGGACCAACGCCGCGACCCTCGCGATCTCGGCGAGGTAGACTTATGGTGTGTACGATGCGCCCTCTCGTCGCCCTCGCTGCCCTCTGGCCGGTCGCCTGCGTGGAAGGCTCCGCGCCCTCCGGCACCTGGGCGCTGCGGGAAGGGGCGCAGGAGCCGGTTCGCGCCGAGAGCGAGAGCTCCTGGGAGCCGGTCGAGCAGGAGCCCGTGGAGCGCGCGCTGCCGCTGGTGTCGCTCGAGGCGCGCGCCGATGACTACGCCGATGTGCTGGTCATCGGCTCTGGCGCGGCGGGGCTGGCGGCGGGCATCGCCGCGCGTGAGGCGGGGGCGAGCGTCATCATCCTGGAGCGGGCCAGCAAGGCCGGCACCGGCATCACCTACGCCACGCGCGCCCTGGCCGTGGCGACCTCCTTCCAGGAGGCGGCGGGCGTCTCGGACACCGTGGAGAAGGCCGTCGAGGACTGGCCGGCGCTCACCGGGGTCTCAGGCGAAGAGCCGGCCGTCTACGACTTCCTGGAGGGCTCCGCGGCCACGCTCGCCTGGGCGGTGGAGAAGGGCTTCGCCTACAACGGTCTGGCCTCGGATCCGGACTCCGGCAGCCCCGCCCGCCTGCACCAGGTGCGCGGCGAGGACACGCGGAGGGGGATGATCGCCAGCTTCGACGGCGAGCTGCGACTTCGTGTGGAGGTGGACGCGCTCCTCGTGCGAGACGGCCGCGTGGCCGGCGCGCGCTGGACGGACCTGGACACGGGCGAGACGGGCGCGACCGGGGCCGGCGCGGTGGTCGTCGCCACGGGCGGCTTCCTGCGCGATCGCGCTCGCGTGGACGCCGCGCGCCCCGCGCTGGCCGGTCGGACCCTGCTCTGGGAGACCAGCCCTCACGCCGACGGCGGCGGCGTCGGCATGCTGGAGGCGGTCGGCGCGGCCTTCTCGTCGCTGGAGAACATCGGCCTCTATGTTCACGCCATCCAGGACCCGGAGCTGGCCGAAGGGGAGGCGCTGATCCTCGGCGCCATGGACCAGGCGCTGCTGGTGGACTCCACCGGCCAACGTTTCGCCAACGAGGCGGCGGCCCGCTCCCTCGACTTCTTCGACGCGCTGCCCGAGGACCAGATCTTCGCCGTCCTGCCCGACGAGCTGGCGGGGCGCTACACCGCAGGCCGACCGGACTACAACTGGACGGACCCCGATGTGCCCGAGGGGTTCTCGTTGGGCGAGCTGGCCGCGATCTCCGAGGACGTCCTCGTGGGCGCCACCCCCAGCGATCTGGCCGAGCTGGCGGGGATTGACCCCGAGACCCTGGGGGCCACGATCGAGGAGGCGCATGCGCTGGCGCTGGCGGGCGAGACCGACGCCTTTGGGCGCGACTTTGGCGCCAGCTCCACCTTCGAGGCGGATCTCTGGTGGGCGGTGCGCTTCACGCCCGGCCTGGCCAAAGCCTTTGGCGGCGTGAGCACGGACGTCGAGGCGCGCGTCCTCGACGCCATGGCGGAGCCCATCCCCGGGCTCTACGCCGCGGGAGAGGTGGCGGGGATGCTGCCGCAGGGTGGGGCGGGGACGGGCTTCTCCGGCAGCATCATGGCCTGCTACCATTATGGGCGTCTGGCGGGGCAGAACGCCGCGGCGGAGGCGAGCGCGCGCTGAGCGCGGGCGGCGGGGAAGGTCCAGGCGATCAGGGCGGGTCGAGCAGCGCCTGCTGGATGGAGGCCGAGTCCAGCGCGCAGCGCCAGCGGGTGACCCGTCCGCCGACGAGATCCCAGACGTGGATGACCGGAACATCGAAGGGGCGTCCGGTGGCCCGCCCGGTCCCGTGGTGGCGGCCGATGGCGACGACGCGGTCGCCCATGACCACGAACTCGCGCATGTCGAAGGTGTTCTCCAGGACGGCGCCGAACAGCGCGCTGAAGAACCGGCTGACGCCTGCCCGGCCGCGCCAGACGCCCGCGAAGGGGAGCTGGGTCGGCGCGTAGAGCTCCCAGATCACCTGGCTGTCCAGCGCCTCGTAGAGCGGCGCCAGCGCGCCCCGCGACAGCGCTTCATAGAGGGCGATGATCTGCTGCATGGCGTTGTTGGCTCGGACCGACATCGCGTCCTCCCAGGGACCGTGCGGTCGGGATGGGCTCGCTGACATCCCGTGCTCCTGTTCAGGTTCCTCGCTGTCTCTGTTCAACGTGGGACGGGTCCTTTTCTTTCAGACAGTCCTTTGTAGGCTCTGGTTCCTGACTGTACCCTGGATCCAGTCCATCGTCGGTCATCCCCGTGTAACTTCGCTGTAAAGAGGACAATTTCTGTCCGAGGGATCGCGGCTCGGGACGCCGGCGGACGAGATATAGGCTGGCCATGCGTACCCTCTGCTCCTCCCTGCTCTTCTCGCTGAGCATCCCGCTCCAGCTCCTCTCGACCGCCCTCGCTGCAGAGCCCGCCGCCGCTGACACGGAAGGGACCACCTGGGATGTCGAGGCCGCCTACGGGCCGACCCACACCGTGTCGCTCAGCCTGAGCGAGGGCACCTGGATGAGCGTCACCACGCAAGGTGAACGCGTCATCTTCGATCTCCTGGGCGATCTCTGGTCGATGCCGCTCTCGGGCGGGGAGGCCACGCGGCTGACCCAGGGCGCCGCCTGGGACACCGACCCGCGCCTCAGCCCGGACGGCCAGCGCGTGGCCTATGTCTCCGACAAGGGCGGCAGCGAGCAGATCTGGGTGATGAACGTGGACGGCACGGACGCGCGTCCGCTCACCGACGACCCCGACGCGCGCTTCACGGACCCGGTCTGGGACCCCTCGGGCCCGTGGATCCTCGGCCGCCGGCGCACCGTGGACACGCGCAGCATCGGCGTCACCGAGCTCTGGCTGCTGCACCTGGACGGCGGCAAGGGCGTGGCGCTGACGTCCAAGGACGAGCACCCCCACGCCGGCGAGGCGACGTTCAGCGCCGACGGCCGCGCCATCTACTTCTCGTCGCGAAGCGGGCGCTTCGAGTACGATCAGAACCCGGTCGGCGGCCTCTGGAGCATCCAGCGCATCGATCGCGCCACGGGCGAGATCCGCCACGTCCTCGGCGGGCCGGGCAGCGCCGCGCGGCCGACGCTCACCCCGGACGGGAGGTCGCTGGTCTTCGTCTCCCGTGACCGCGATCGCACCCTGCTGGAGCAGGTCGAGCTGGAGACGGGCGCACGGCGCGTGCTGGCCGACTGGATCTCGGTGGACCAGATGGAGGGCTTCGCGCTCCACGGCGTTTATCCGGGTATCTCCTTCGCGTCGGACGGCCGCCTGCTGCTCTGGTCGGGCGGCAAGCTCTGGCGGCTCGGTCTGGACGGCCAGAAGAGCGAGCTGCCCTTCCACGTCCAGGGGAGCTGGACCCTGCACGACGTCCCGCGCTGGCCGCGCCCCCTGCCCGATCAGGTGCGCGCCCGGGTGGTGCGCTGGCCCACCTGGAACCAGGACGGCGCCATCGCGTTCTCGGCCATGGGCGCGCTGTGGGTGCGTCGCCCGGACGGCGCGGTCGAGCGCGTCTCGCCGGGGACGGGCTACTCGCCGGCCTGGAGCCCGGACGGCCAGACCCTGGCCTGGACCTCCTGGGACGACGAGACCGGGGGTCAGGTGCATCTGACCCGCAAGGGCAAGACCGAGACCCTCCCGCTGCGCGGGCAGCTCGTCAACCCGGCCTGGAGCGAGGACGGCAGCCAGATCGTCGTGCTTCGCGCGCCGGAAGCCAGTGTGGACGCCGATCTCGGCGACGCCCCCTGGTTCGAGATCACCCTGCTCACCCGGTCGGGCAAGAAGGGCCCCTGGGAGAGCGCGGTCGTCACCACGACGGCGAACCGCGGCGCAGGTGGCCCCGCGCCCCGCCTGACCCTGAGAGGCGGCCGGGTCTGGTACATGGAGGATCGGCCCGGCGAGCCGCGCGGTCCCTCGACGAGCGCGCTGGTGAGCGTCAAGCTCGACGGCACGGACAAACGTGACCACCTGAGCTTCGGCGGCGCCGACTTCATCCTTCCCAGCCCGGATCTCACCCGGGTCGCCTACCAGCAGGGTCACGCGGTCTACGTCACCGCCATCCCGCCCTGGGGGAAGACGGTGAGCGTGGAGGCCGCGGGCCTGCCGGTGCTCGAGGTGACGAAGGCGGAGGGCTCCTGGCTGGGCTGGACCCCGGACAGCGAGGACCTGACCTGGGCGGAGGGTCCGGTCCTGCGCAGGCGGCCGCTCTCCGGCGAGGGCGCGCTCGCGACCCCGAAGAAGGCGGAGAAGGACGGCGAGACGGCGGCGGCGCCAGCGGTCGAGACCATCGAGCTGAAGCTGGAGCTCCCCCGCGCCCGCCCGCAGGGCGTGGTGGCCTACACCCACGCGCGCGTGATCACCCTGCGCGGCGACGAGGTCATCGAGGACGCGACCGTGATCGTGGACGGCGATCGGATCCGCTCGGTCAGCGCGGGGGGCGCCGTGCCCGCCGGCGCGGAGGTGGTGGACTGCACGGGGAAGACGATCATCCCTGGCCTCATCGACGTTCACGCCCACCTGCACTTCAGCTCGGGCGACGTGCTCCCCGAGCAGGAGTGGCGCTATCAGACGGCCCTGGACTTCGGCGTCACCACCGTCCACGACCCGAGCGCCAGCACAGAGCTGGTCTTCACCCAGGCTGAGCGGGTGGAGGCGGGGCTGATGGAGGGCCCGCGCGTGTACTCCACGGGCGCCGTGCTCTACGGCGCGCTGGGCAACGGCAACGCCGTGACCCCGGATCGGGAGGCGGCGAAGGGGCATATCGCGCGGCTGACCATGTTCGGCGCCCAGAGCGTCAAGGTCTACCAGCAGTCCCGACGCGAGCAGCGGCAGTGGTACGCCGTCGAGTGCGTCGCCCAGAAGGTGCTCTGCGTCACCGAGGGCGGCGGCGATCTCTGGCAGGATCTCACCATGGTGGTGGACGGCATGCACGCCGTCGAGCACTCCCTCTCCGTCTCGCCGCTCTACGCGGACGTGCTCGGGCTCCTGGGAGGCAGCCCCACCGCGGACACGCTGGGCACGGCCAACTCGCCCACGCTGCTGGTCGCCTACGGAGGAATGTCCGGGGAGAACTGGTTCTACCAGCACATGAACCCGCTGGACGACGCGCGCCTGCTGCGGCATTACCCGCGCCGCGCCCTGGACGCGCGGACCTGGCGCCTCGGGATGATGGCTCAGGACGCCGACTGGAACCACATGTCCGTCGCGCGCGACACCGCCGCCCTGATGCGCGCCGGGAGCCTGACCACGCTCGGCGCCCACGGGCAGCTTCAGGGTCTCGGCGTGCACTGGGAGCTGTGGGCGCTGGCCGGCGAGGGCGCGATGACCCCCCTGGAGGCGCTGCGCGCGGGGACCCTGAACGGCGCGAAGTACCTGGGGATGGACGCCTGGCTGGGCAGCGTGGAGGCTGGGAAGGTGGCGGACTTCGTGGTGCTGGACCGGAACCCGCTGGAGGACATCCACCACACGACGGCGATCCACCTGACGGTGAAGAACGGGGTGCGCTACCCGTGAGCCCTTGCGCGCGGGCCCGCGCCGTGCTCTAATAGAGGCGTCTTTGACAACGCGTCGGGTGGGATGGTCAGGTCCAGCCTCGTGCTTTGCACGAAGCTCGGCGTTGCGCCGAGCGGGCTTCTGCCGTCCCATGCTTCACAAGGAAGGCTGTTCCAGAACGTCGCTTTCGGGGGATGCACCCCTACGGGGGCTACGGGCTGGGACAACCCCGCCAGTCGTGGTTCCGTGAGCCCCCGTAGGGGTGCATCCCCCGGCGAGTTCAGGGAGCCTTCCATGTCCCAGGTCAGGTCGTGGACCCACCCATCCGACGCGTGTCGAAGTCAACCAACGAGATCCTGACGCCCAGCTCTCTGGCGTGAGGCTACTCGTCCGCCTCGTCGTCGTCGAAGAGCCCGCTGACGGAGATCTCCAGCAGCTCGAAGGGCTCCGGCCGGACGCGCTGGCCGCGGCGCGCGTCGAGGACGACCAGATAGCCCTGGGGCTGCCAGCGGTGGACGCGCAGCAGGCCCTCTTCCGGGTCGAGCACCCAGTAGTGCGGGACGTCGAAGGCGTGGTAGATGCTCATCTTCGTGAGCAGATCCTTCCGCTCGCTGCCCTTCGACAGCACCACGGCCACGGTCTGCGGATATTCGTTCTTCAGATAGTTGGCGAGGACCTGCTCGTTCACATTGCCGAGCTTGTCCCACATGGTGCGGCCCGCCGGACCGCGGATCTCCTCCATGA
>CAZKWG010000226.1:0-10469 GCA_964556105.1 uncultured Enterobacterales bacterium
GTCCTCGAGGGCGCCCAGGGTCGGCCGGAGAGCGACGCTCTCTGGCGGCTGGTCGATGACCTGAGCGAGCGGCTCGCCCTGCCCGCCCTCATCGACGGCGAGGCCATCGCGTCCTGGAAGATCCTGCTGTCCACGGTGCTGGGCGGGGCGCGCAAGGGCTACGAGATTCAGCGCTACAAGGGCCTCGGCGAGATGAACCCAGAGCAGCTCTGGGAGACGACGATGGACCCCGCCCGGCGCGCCTTGATTCAGGTGCGGGTGGAGAGCGCGGCGCAGGCCGACTCCATCTTCAACATCCTGATGGGCGACGCGGTGGATCCCCGCCGCGACTTCATCCAGGAGAACGCGCTCAACGTCCGCAATCTCGACATCTGACACAGCGATCCGACACAGCGCGCCGAACGGAGGAGACATGCGAGGGAGCCGAATCCTGGGGATGGGGCACTACGTCCCTGAGCGGGTCGTCACCAATCAGGACCTGACGCAGTGGATGGAGACCAGCGACGAGTGGATCGTGCAGCGCACGGGCATCCGCGAGCGGCGCTGGGTGGTGGGCGACGTCGGCGCCACCGATCTCGCCGAGGTCGCGGCCAAGGAGGCGCTCCAGGAGGCTGGCCTTCAGGCCTCCGACATCGGCATGATCATCTTCGCCACGCTCTCGCCGGACCTGAACTTCCCTGGGTCGGCCTGCCTGCTGCAGGAGCGCCTGGGCCTGCCCGGCGTGGCGGCCCTGGACATCCGCAACCAGTGCACGGGCTTCGTCTACGGGCTGTCCATCGCCGACAATTTCATCCGCAGCGGCGCGATGAAGTACGTCATGGTGGTGGGCGCGGAGATCCACAGCTCGGGGCTGGACATCAGCACCCGCGGCCGTGACGTCACGGTACTGTTCGGCGACGGCGCGGGCGTGGCCATCGTCGGCCCCAGCGAGGACGAGCACCGCATCCTGGACAGCCGCCTGCACGCCGACGGCCGCTACGCCGAGATCCTCATGGTCGAGGCGCCGGCCAGCCGCAAGAACCCGCGGTTCACGCCTGACATGTTCGAGGAGGGCCGTCACTTCCCGAAGATGGACGGCCAGACGGTCTTCAAGCAGGCCGTGCAGCGCCTGCCCGAGGTCATCGTCGAGGTGCTCAGCGCCCAGGGCTATGGCCCCGGCGACATCGATCTGCTCGTCCCGCATCAGGCGAACCTGCGGATCAACGAGATGGTCACGCGGCTGATGAAGCTGCCCCCCGAGAAGGTGTACAACAACATTCAGCGCTACGGGAACACCACGGCGGCGTCGATCCCGATCGCGCTGCACGAGGCCATCCAGGAGGGGAAGCTGAAGTCGGGCGATCTGCTCGTCCTCGCCGCCTTCGGGGCCGGTCTGACCTGGGGCGCGAACCTCATCCGCTGGTAGGCCCCTTTGGCCGTCGAACAACTCCTCTCGCAGCGCCTCCTCTTCGTCACCGGCAAAGGTGGGACGGGGAAGACCACGCTCGCCTCGGCCATCGGGCGCCTCGCGGCGGAGCGCGGGAAGCGGACGATCATCTGCGAGATCGACATCCAGAACCCGTCGCTCACGCCGGTCTTCGGGGTGGCGCCGACCTGGGCTCCACAGTGGGTCTCGAAAAACCTCGCCGTCTGCAACCTGGACTGGAACAACGCGCTGGAGGAGTGGCTGGAGCGCACCGTCCCCGGCCAGCGGGTGGTCAAGCTCATCCTCTCCAACCCGGTCGTGCAGGTCTTCCTGGACGCCACGCCGGGCAGCCGCGAGGTGGTGATCCTGTCCAAGATCGCCAGCCTCGCGGAGAGCTGGGACCTGGTGATCATCGACATGCCGGCCAGCGGGCATGCCATCGGCATGCTGCGGGTGCCGAACCTGGCGCTGCGGCTGATGAGCGCGGGCCCCATCCGCAAGCGCGCCGAGGAGGTGCTCACCCTCTTCGCCCGGCGGGACACGGCGCTCGTGCTGGTGGCGCTGCCCGAGGAGATGGTGGTCAACGAGACGGTCGAGACCTACAACGCCATCCGAGCTGAGGTGCCGCGGCTGAACGTCCCGGCCGTCGTGCTGAACCGGGCGGCGGCGCCCAGCCTGAACGAGGACGAGCGCGCGCTGCTCGGGCGGCTGGCGGCGGCGGGGCTCCCGGGCTCGGACGCGCACGAGCTCCTGGTGGCCGGGCAGTGGGAGGCGGGCCTGGAGCAGGACACGGCGGAGGCCATGAGCCGCCTGTCGGCCGAGATCGGGGCCGCGGTGCTGTCTTTCCCGCGGCTCGGCACCCTGGGCGGCTTCGAGGGCGGACCCGAGCGGGTGGTGCAGCAGCTGGCGAGCGCCCTGGCCCGGGCGGAGATCGCGGAGAGGAGCCGATGAACAAGCCGCTCTCCGAGCTCGTCATGGGGCAGCGCCTGCTCATCTGCGTGGGCAGCGGCGGCGTGGGCAAGACCACCGTAGCGGCCAGCCTCGCGGTGGCGGCGGCGAAGCGCGGCCGGAAGACGCTGGTGTTGACCATCGATCCGGCGCGGCGGCTGGCGAACTCGCTCGGGCTGAACCGCTTCGGCAACGACGAGGTGCGCATCCCGCTGGAGGGCCAGGGCGAGCTGTGGGCGATGATGCTGGACAGCCGGCACGCCTTCGACGCGCTCATCGGCCGCATCGCCCGCGACCCGGAGCGCAAGAAGAAGATCCTCGAGAACAACGTCTACCGCAACATCGCGGACAGCATCGCCGGCAGCCAGGAGTACATGGCGACGGAGAAGCTCTACGACGTGGTGGCGAGCGGGCGCTACGATCTGGTGGTGCTGGACACGCCGCCGGTGAAGAACGCGCTGGACTTCCTCGAGGCGCCGGGCCGCCTGGCGCGCTTCCTGGACAAGCGCATCATGAAGTGGTTCCTCGAGCCCTACGAGGAGCGCAAGGTCTTCGGCAAGCTGCTGTTCGGGACCTCGGCGGTGGTCTTCCGGCTGCTCTCGCACATCTTCGGCAAGGAATTCCTCGGCGACATCTCCGAGTTCTTCCACCACTTCCGCGATCTCTACGACGGCTTCCGCGAGCGCCACGAGATGGTGCTGAAGCTGTTCACCGCGCCGGAGACCAGCTTCGTCGTCGTCTGCGCGCCGAACGAGCCGTCTGTGGAGGTCGCGCAGTTCTTCCTGGACGAGTTCCGCACCCGCAAGCTGCCCGGCGTCGGCGTGATCGTGAACCAGGTGCATCCGACCAGCAGCCTGCCGCTGGACCCGGAGCAGATCCTCGGCCCTGCCGCGCGCGCTCTCGGCGCCGATCTCGCGCCGCACACCGCCGGCCGCCTGCTGGCCCGCCTCGGCGCCGCCCACCGGCGCCTGCGCGAGCTCTCCACCCTGGAGGAGCAGCAGATCGCGCTGGTGACGAGCAAGCTGAACGCCGAGCAGTCCGTCTGGCGCGTCCCGCGGATGGAGGCGCAGGTGCATGACCTCACCGCGCTGGGCGGCGTCGGTGATCACCTGATGGGGCTGTGAGCCGCCCGGTGTCCCCTCGCTTCTGCTTCACCGCGCCGCATAAAACTCCTCCCAGCCCTCGCCTTCCCAGGCCAGGGTGTCCTCGTCGGAGCGCAGGGCGAGGCGCGACAGCCGGATGAGCTCCTCGGGCGACAGCTTCTGAACCAGCGGCCAGAGATCCTCTGCGGTGATGCTGGGGTTTACAGGGCTCTCCTTGTCGCGGTGAGGCCGCAGCACCCAGGCTCGCCACAGGGGATTATAGCTCGTCCGAGCCCGCGCCAGCTCGTCGTACAGGAAGCCAACCCTCGCCCCGGCCAGGACTGGCTACCCCACCCAGACCCGCTTCCCATCAAACACCACCGCCATCGCCACGACCGGGCTCGCCCCCACCGCCTCCAACTCCGCCCGGTACCCCCGCGCCGCGATCTGCGCATGCGCGTCCTTCAACGCCATCTCCGGCGTCTCGTCATCATCCGTCCGGATCCGCTTGAACTCGATGACCACGCCCGGCTTCCCAGCCTGCCGAGGCAGGATCAGCACGTCCGCGCGCCCCAGCCCGCTCTCTCGATTGCTCCGCACGAGAAAGTCCGGCGACAGGCTCACCAGCAGCCCCAGCACGAACGCGTGAAACACCCGCTCCGGCGCGTTGTCCGGCCCCTGGCCGACGTCGTGGTAGCTCAGCGCGGTGCTCACCAGCGGGCGCAGCAGCGTCTGCACGTCCGCCGTGGCCCCCGTGAGGATTGCCCGCTTCAGCTCCCGCAGGCCGTCCTCGCTCCCGACGCGCATCTGCAGCCAGCCGGCGAAGCTGCGCCGCCAGACGTGGCTGACCTCGACGTTGGGGATCGTCAGCTCGGCGAAGGTCTCGCCCTCGACCAGACGCGCCGCGGTGGCCTTGAGGTAGCCCGCCGTGAGCAGGAGGCTCCAGATGCGTCCCGGCTCGCGGTCGAGATCGCGGAACGCCACCTGCTCGTCGATGTTCTTCTCGACGGCGCCGCCGCCCAGGAGCGTCTCGAAGTCCCCCTTGAGGCCGTCGCTCTGCAGGAGCAGGCGCCGCAGCAGCGCGTCGGCGGAGGTCTTCACCCAGTAGTCGCGCAGCTCGCCCTTCTCGGCGTAGCAGAGCACAGACCAGGGGTTGTAGATGGTCTGGCCGCCGAACAGGTAGCCGTTGTACCAGGCGCGCACCTCGGGCAGCGACTCGGCCCGCCCCGCGGCCTCCAGGACCGCCGCCACTTCCTCCTCGGTGAAGCCGAACGCGGTCGCGAACGCGGTGTCGAGCATCGTCGAGGTGTGCACGTTGTTCAGGTCCGAGAACAGCGACTCCTTGGAGACCCGCCGCACCCCGGTCAGCACGCCGCGGTACAAGCTGGGGTTGGTCTTCAGCGCCGAGCCCAGCAGCCCGCGCATGAAGCCGACGATCGACTCGTAGTAGTCGTACTGGAAGCCCGTCTCGATGGGCGCGTCGTACTCGTCGATCAGGATCACGGCGGGCGCGCCGTGGTGGGCCTGTAGCCAGGTGGAGAGCAGGCGCAGCGACCGACGCAGCTCTGCAGGATCCGCCGCCGCCGCCCTCAACAGCTCGAAGCGACGCCTGTCCTCGGCCGTCAGCGCGGCGCTGTCGGCCAGCGCTGAATGCATCGCGCAGGTCTCGCCGATGATGCCAGCTATCCCCGCCATACACTCCGCGTAGCTCTCCGCCTTCGCGTCCTTCAGCGAGAGGCTGATCACCGGGTATCGCCCCTGGTGCGCCCGGATCTCGGGCGCCGCCCGCTCGATGGCCAGCCCCTCGAACAGGTGGCTGTTGTCCACCGCGCCGCGCTCCAGGTAGCAGCGCAGCATGCTCATGTTCAGCGTCTTGCCGAAGCGGCGCGGGCGCGGCAGCAGCACGACCTGATGGGGTGAGCGCAGCCACTCCTCGATGAACGCGCTCTTGTCTACGTAGTAGTAGCCCCGCTCGCGGAGCTGGCGGAAGTCGTCCGGGCCGGTGGTGGGCTTGTACTGGACGGGCGGCAGGGCCATGTCCAGGACTTAACCCGGCCTCCCAGACAGGGCCTACAAGGCCCGCGCCAGCTCGTCGTACAGGTAGACGTTGGCCAGGATCGCCTTCTGGAAGACGCCGAGGTGCAGGGACTCGTTGGGCCCGTGCGCGGTGGTCTCGGGGTCCATGACGCCGTTCAGGATGAGCGGCAGGTCGCTGTACCGTTTGGCGAAGAGGGCGACGAAGGGGATGGAGCCGCCCACACCGACGCGGTGCAGGCCCTCGCCCCAGGCGGCGCGGTAGGCGCGATCCGCGGCCTCGAAGGCCGGACCTTTGGGCTCGTACAGCCAGCCCTCGCCGCTCCAGCCCTTCTCCGTGACCTGGACCTTGACCCCGCAGGGCGGGTCGCGCAGCAGCTCATGCTGCAATGCAGCAAACAGCTCGCCGCGGGTCTGGCCGGGGGCGAGGCGCACGGAGAGGATGGCGCTGGCCTTCTGGCGGAGCGCGTTCTTTTTGTGGGCCAGGTCGGGCAGGGTGGTGGCGACGACGGTGACGGCGGGCTGCCACCAGATCCACTCCACGGGCGGGACGCCGCGGTGGGGGAGCGGGTCCACGCCGTCCAGGAGGTGGGCGCCGCGGCGGATGACCTCGTCGGGCAGCGGCACCTTCCAGGCGGCCTCGCGGCGGGCGGGGTCGGTGGGCACGCGGCCGACCAGCAGGCGGCCGTCGTCGTCGACGAGGCGGGCGATGAGCTTGCACAGCGCCAGGTTGACGTCGGGCACCATGCCGCCCCACAGCCCGGAGTGGCCGTCGGCCTCGAGGGCCTCGGTGACCAGCTCGACCTCCATCAGGCCGCGCAGAGAGACGGTGAGACCCGGCTTGTCCGTGCTCGGGTTCTCGCAGTCGGTCAGCACCATGACGTCCGCCTCGAAGGCGTCGGGGAAGGCGTCCATGATGCGCTCGAGGTTGGGGGAGCCGATCTCCTCCTCGCCCTCGACGAGCAGCTTGATGTTGCAGGGGGGGCCGCCAGCCTCGGCCAGCCAGGCCTCCAACGCCGCGAGGTGGCTGACCCAGCCTCCCATGTCGTCGGCGGCGCCGCGGGCGTAGAGGCGGTCGCCGACGCGGGTGGCGACGTGGGGGTCGGTGCGCCAGACCTCGCCTTTGACGGGCTGAAGGTCGAGGTGCCCGTAGATGAGCACCGTCGGCGCGTCCTTGCCGGCCTTCATCCACTGCGCCGCGACGGCGGGCAGCGCGCCCTCTACCGTCAGCAGGCGGGCGTCCTCGAAGCCCAGCGCCTCGAGATCGGCGCGCACCCGCTCGGCGAGCTCGGCGACGTGGCCGAAGTGCGCGGGATCGCAGGAGATCGCGGGGACGGTGAGGTAGCCGCTCAGGCGGGTGATGGCGTCCTCGACGCCGCGCAGGGCGCGGGCGGCGACGGCCTCGACAGGGGACTGGGACATGGGCGCTCCGTGTGATGGAGGCCCCTTTATCGCGCGGGAGGCTCAGGGCTCGCTGCGCGCGTCGCCCAGGCCCAGATACCAGAGGCCGGCGGAGGCGGGCGAGGCCACCAGGGCCTGGATCTCCGTCTCGCCTACGGGCGTCTCGGCGGTGAGCGTGTCGGTGCGAGCGTCGTAGGTGTAGAGCGTGGCGCCGCCGGCGAAGGCCACGACGTTGGGGGCGCTCGGGTGGACGGCCAGCGGGACGGTGTTCCCCAGCGCGACCTCGTCGCCCTCCTCGACCCCGAGCATCCAGGTGACGCCGCCGTCGTCGGAGCGCCAGAGCAGGCGCTTCGTGTCCGCGACGCGCAGGCCCTGTGCCCAGACCACCGATCGGTCGCCGGGGACGATCAGGGCGGCGAACATGTTGACCGCCTCCTCGGTGAGGAAGCCGCGGGCCCGGTCCCAGCGCTCTCCGCCGTTGAAGCTGGTGAACGCGCCGTCCTCGGTCATGGTGCAGACGACGTGATCCAGATCCTCGGGGTCGAAGGCGACGCTGGTGGCGTTCAGGCTGCTGCTGGGGGCCGCCTGGGACAGCGACCAGCTCGCGCCGCCGTCGGTGGAGGCGTAGATGTCGCAGCCGTCGCTCCCCGCGCGCAGGGTGTCGGGGTCCTGCGGGTCTACGCCGAGGCCGACCAGGGTGGCCGGAGGACCGGCCAGCTCGGTCAAGGTGTCGCCATCGAGGCGGTAGATCGTCTCCTCCAGGCTGGACCAGGCGTAGACCCGGTCGCCGGCGGCGAGCAGGGTCCGCGGTGAGCCGTCCGGGACGGCGATGGTCCGCCAGGTGCAGCCCGCGTCGTCCGAGCGCAGCAGCGCGCCGTCGTAGCTCGCCGCCAGCGCACCCGCGGTCTCGAGGACGATGAGGCTCTCGGTGAACGCGTTGTCGCCCACCTCACCCTCGCGCTCTGCCGCGCTCGACCCCTGATCAGATGTCCAGGTGATCGCCGCGGTCCCGGAGCTGTCGCAGCCCGGCGTCGTCCAGTCGGTCACCCAGGGCTCGCCGCTGTCTCCCCAGGTGTCCGTGGGCGCCGCCTCTTCTTTCTCGCGGCGACAGCCCAGCAGCAGCAGCAGCAGGATCATCCATCCTCAGTACGGGTGATCGAAGACCAGGAAGAGGCCGAAGTTGTTCTCGCTGTACGGCTCGCCGTCGGCGTCCACGTACTCCTCTTTGCCGAAGCCGAGATCCAGGCGCACGACCAGATCATCGTTGAAGATGATGCGGTTTCCGAGCCCATAGGCGTAGTGCACGTGCAGCGGCTCGTCCGCCTCCAGGCCCGCCGCCGCGGGGTCCCACAGCCAGACGCGACCGACGTCGAGGTAGGGGCCGGTCATCAGGTCGAGCTTGCTGCTGCCGATGGGGATGCTGGCGTAGTGCCAGCGCAGCTCGGGCGTCCAGAAGAAGGCGCCGTCGCCGGAGAAGCGGCCATAGGCGAAGCCGCGCATCAGCACGCTGGTGCCGATGCTGAGGTCCTCGGAGCCGCCGATGGTCTGGCTCATGAAGAAGGGCTCGTCGCCCCACTTCGCGTCCAGGATCTCGCGGCTGGCCAGGACGACGCGGTCCCGCTTGCCGAAGGTCACCCAACGTTTGTCGGTGATGTTCACGGCGACGACGCGCTGCTCGGGGTCGGAGAGGTTCATGCCGCCGCGCACGCTGGCCTCGGCGAAGACGCCGGCGGTCGGGCTGGGCTCCTGGTTGCGCGTGTCGTACATGACGCCCAGCCCGAGCCGGGTGTAGAGGCCGCCGTCCACGCCGACCGGCTCCGTGAGGTCCACCAGGCTGCCCGGGTAAATGTCCAGCGTGTAGGAGCGGAAGTAGTAGTTGACGAAAGCGGACCAGGGACCGGTGATGTCGCGCCGAAGGTTGGTGATGACCTTCACGCTGGCCTTCTGGCCATAGTTGTAGTAGCAGGGCACCTGCGTCAGCGGATCGACCAGCACGCCGCCCGCCGCCTCGGGGTCGCAGCCCTCCTCGATGGGGATGCGCAGGTTGTCATTGCCCGTGCCGTACCAGCTCGCCGTGGGCCAGCCGGTGATCCCCGCCTGGAAATCCCAACGGAAGCGGCTGCCCAGGATGCCGGGGAAGTCCAGCTTCACGAAGTGATCGTAGTAGCTGCCCGTCGTGAAGTAGAGCTGCGCGGCGATCTTCGCGCGGTAGGGGTCGCCGCCCAGGTCGCCCTTGCCGTTGTTGACGAAGTTGCCGTAGGCGCCGTAGCCGATGCCGTAGGTGCTCGACACGTTGGCGATGGGCAGGGCGGCCCAGCGCCACTGCTTCTCCGCCTTCTCCGCTGGTTTCTCTTCCGCTGGTTTCTCTTCCGCTGGAGCGGGCGGCGCGGCCTCCTCGGCGGGCGGCGCGGGGTCCTGAGCGAGGGCGAGCGAGACGAGGAGCAGGGACAGAGCAGACATGGGGCGCTCGTTGGTGAATAGATTTGACTAAATAGGCTAGTGTACGCCCTTCTTGGGGCGGAGGGTGCGGCCCTCGTTGACGTGCTCGTTCCAGGTCGCCGGGCCAAAACCGTTGTCCACGGCCACCATCTCGATGCAGTCCGGCACCGGGCAGACGATCTGGCAGAGGTTGCAGCCGACGCACTCCGACTCGTCCACGTAGGGCACGTGCCCGCCGCTCGGGTTCGGGTGGATGCACTGGTGCGCGCCGTCCATGCAGGCCACGCGGCAGAGGTTGCAGCCGATACACTTGTCGGGGTCGATCTTCGCCACCGTCTCGTAGTTCAGGTCGAGATCGCCCCACTCGGTGAACGCCGGCACCGCCTTGCCCACGAGCTGGTCCAGCGTCTGGAACTCGTGGGTGCGCATGTACTCCGTGAGGCCCTCGATCATGTCCTCGACGATGCGGTAGCCGTACAGCATCACCGCCGTGCAGACCTGCACCGAGCTCGCGCCCAGCAGCAGGAACTCCACCGCGTCGCGCCAGTCGGAGATGCCGCCGATGCCGGAGATGGGGATGCGGAACTCGGGATCCCGCGCCAGCGCGCCCGTCATGTGCAGGGCGATGGGCTTGACCGCCGGCCCGCAGTAGCCGCCGTTGGTCGAGAAGCCGCCCACGCGCGGCTGGGGCACGAAGCGGTCGATGTCCACGCCGATGATGCTCTTGATCGTGTTGATCAGGCTCACCCCGTGGGCGCCGCCCTTCTGGGCCGCGAGCCCGTGGGGGACGATGTCGTCCACGTTGGGCGTGAGCTTGACCAGCACCGGCACCGTGCTGAACTCGCGGGCCCAGGAGGTGATGATCTCGTTGGCCCGCGGATCCTGGCCGACGGCCGAGCCCATGCCGCGCTCGCACATGCCGTGCGGGCAGCCGAAGTTCAGCTCGAGCCCGTCGGCGCCGGCGTCGATGGAGCGGGCGATGATCTCGCGCCACTCTTCGCGGGTCTCGACCATCAGGCTGACGATGACGGCATGGTGGGGATAACGCCGCTTGACCTCGGCGATCTCGCGCAGGCTCTTCTCCAGCGGGCGTTCGGTGATCAGCTCTATGTTTTTGAAGCCGATGGGCGCCACGCCGCGGTGGCGCACGCCGCCGAAGC
>CAZKWG010000227.1:0-10449 GCA_964556105.1 uncultured Enterobacterales bacterium
AGGTCGAGCTGCACGTGAAGCTCAGCTCGCTGCGCGACGAGAGCGCCATGGTCGACGTCATGGCCCGGGTCGGCGGCAAGATGGTCAGCCAGGCCGAGCAGTTCTTCGTCTTCAACGCCGTCCCGCTGGCGAACGCCGAGGACCGGGCGAACGTCGAGGCGCTCGAGCGAGCCGAGCTGGTGCGGCTGTGGTCGGGCTACACGGAGCGCACATGAGCGAGGATCGGCCACGCGTCTTCATCACTGGCGTCGGGATGGTCACGCCGCTGGGCCTGGACGTCTCGCGGACCTGGAGCGCCGCCCTGCGCGGCGCGAACGCTGTGCGCCGCATCCGCCGCTTCGATCCGACGGGCTTTCCTGTCACCTTCGCGGCGGAGGCGCCGGACCCGCTGGCCGTAGGCGGCCGCACCGTGCCCTACGAGTACGCCAGCGCCGTGCAGGATCTCAAGGGCCGACTGACCTTCTCCGCCGTCACGGAGGCGCTGGCCATGGCGGGCTGGACGCGCGGCGGCCCGCGGGTCGGGGTCTGCGTGGGCAGCGAGGCCGAGCGCCCCTCTCTCCCCGACATCGCCTGGCGCATGCGCACCGGCGTGATGCCGTCCGCCGCCGAGCTTCAGCGGCTCTCGCCCAGCACCCCCACCGGGCTCGTCGCCGCGCTGGCCAACGCCCAGGGGCCGGCGTCCACCGTGTCCACCGCCTGCACCAGCTCGTCACAGGCGGTGGGGGAGGGGATGCTGCGCATCCGGCGCGGAGAGGTCGACGCGATGATCGTCGGCGGGGTCGATGTCCTCGTGGACCCGATCATGATCTCCGGCTTCTCCCTGCTCGGCGCGCTCTCTTCTCGAAACGACGCCCCGGAGCGGGCCAGCCGGCCCTTCGACCTCGACCGCGACGGCTTCGTGCTGGGTGAGGGCGCCGGCTTCCTGGTCCTGGAGAGCGAGGCGCGCGTGGACGCGCGTCGCGTGGAGCCGCTCGCCGAGCTCACGGGCTTCGGCTGCTCCTGCAACGCCTACCGCATCACCGACTCTCCCCCCGACGGGCGGGGCGCGGCGCAGGCGATGATCTGGGCGCTCCAGGACGCGGGCCTGCGCCCCGAGGACATCGGCTACATCAACGCCCACGGCACCAGCACCCCGATGAACGACGCCAGCGAGACCGCCGGCATCCACCGGGCGTTCGGCGAGGCGAGCCGCAGCGTCCCGGTCAGCAGCACCAAGTCCATGATGGGTCACCTCGTCGCCGCCTGCGGCGCGGTGGAGCTGATCCTCTCCATGCTCGCGGTGCGCGAGGGCATCCTGCCCCCGACCATCAACCTGGACACGCCCGATCCGGCCTGCGACCTGAACCACGTGGTCCGCGTGGCGCGCCCGGCGAAGATCCGCCACGCGCTCACCAACGCCTTCGGCTTTGGCGGCTCCAACGGGAGCCTGGTGGTCTCGGCGCTGTGAGCGCGCTCCGCGAGGTCGTCGTCACGGCGGTCGGGGTCTGCTCCCCGCTCGGCGGGGCCGCGGTCGCCGCGCGGCGGCTGCGGGAGGGGGCCTCGGCCCTTGTGCCCTCTTCGGTGCTGGCCGCGCTGCCCGACGATCGCGCCGCCCTCGTCGTGGGGCCCGACCTGCGCCCCTGGTTGAAGCGGCGCAAGGACGGCAAGCTGCTGGCCCGACCCGCCGAGCTGGCCCTGGCCGCCGCGGGCGAGGCCCTGGCCGGCTTCGACGGGGATCGCGCGGCGCTCGGCCTCTTTCTGGGCGTCGGTCGCGAGCCGCCGGACAGCGGCGAGAGCGAGGCCTGCCTGGCCGCCGCCTGGCGGGACGGCGCGCTGGACGAGGGGCTCCTGGCGGGCCCTGGGCGCGACCTCTATCCGCCGCTCCTGCCGCTCAAGACCCTGCCGAACATGGCGCTGGCCCACGTGTCGATCAACCTGGGCGTGCTCGGGGAGAACGGCTCCTGGGCCGGCGGTATCGGCGCCTCCTGGGTCGCCCTGGGCAGCGCCTGGTGGATCGTCGCCGAGGGCCGCGCCGAGGCCGCGCTGGCCGGTGGAGCGGACAGCCTCACGGACCTGGGCAGCGCCCGCGACCGCCTGCGCGTGGGCGCGCTCGGCCCGCCAGGCGAGGCCGCCGCCTGGCTGCTCCTGGAGAGCGCCGAGCACGCCGCCCGCCGCGGCGCCAGAGCGCTCGCCCGGCTCAGCCCCCTGTCGGCCGAGGAGGCCGAGGCCGCGCGCGACCACGGCCTGGTCGCCCTCCGCTCACAGGTCGGCGACCTGGGCGCCGCGGAGGGCGCGACGCTCCTCGCGCTGGCGATCCTGGCCGAGGAGGCCGGGGACTTCGCCGGCGGCGAGCCCGGGCAGGCCGCGCTGGGCTTTCGCCTCCAGCCTGGCCAGCCTGGGGTCTGAGCCTCCAGCCTGGGGTCAGACCTTATCCATTCACCATTTATCGCCCTGAGGCCGAGGCGAAGATGAACGTCAGCCACTGGCGCGAAGCGCTCGCCAGCCACGTCGCCGCCCGCTCCTGGATCGTCGCCGCCGACCTCCTCGCCGCGACCACCAGCTCCGCGACCCTGCTGCGGGATCTCGGCGCCAGACGGATCCTCTGCGTCGGCGTCAACCGCGGCTCGGGCGCGATCCCCTCGGAGAGGGGCTTCGAGGAGATCCTCATCGATCTTCCGCTCCCCAGCGACATGATGGGCTCGATCCACGAGGGCGAGCGCATCCTCTGCGATCCGCCGCCAGAGGTGATGGCGCGCGTGGACGCCTTCGATCCGGGCCGCGAGGCCGCTGTGCTGGGCACCTTCCTGGCGCGCGGCGCCCCTCAGCTCGGGCGGCCGCTCTTCGGCGCGCGTCGCCCCGCCTGGAACGCGCTGGAAGACAAGGTCATCATCGATCGCGTCTTCGAGGAGGCCGGGGTTCGTGTGGCGCCGTGGCGCGTCGTGCCCGCCGAGCGCGCGTCGCTGGAGGAGGCCGCGCGCGCCCTGGACCGCGGGGAGGGCACGGTCTGGGCCGGCGACGCGCGGCAGGGCTTTCATGGCGGGGCCACGCTGACCTTCCTCGTGCGCACGCCCGAGGACGCCGCCGCCGCCGCGCAGACGCTGAGCGAGCGCTGCGATCGTGCGCGCGTCACGCCCTTCCTGGAGGGCATCCCCTGCTCCATCCACGGCTGGGTGCTGCCCGACGGGATCGCCGTCTTCCGGCCCTGCGAGATGCTCGTCCTCCGCCGCCCGCAGCACCCCTACTTCTTCTACGCGCAGGCCGCGACCACCTGGGACCCGCCCGCCTGGGGTCGCGCCCAGATGCGCGAGGTCGGTCGGCGCGCCGGGGTCTGGTTGCGCGAGAACGTGGACTTTCGGGGCGTGTTCACGGTGGACGGCGTGATGACCGCCGACGGCTTCCTGCCCACGGAGCTCAACCCCCGCTTCGGGGCGGCGCTGATGGTGCTCGGGCGCACCCTCCCCGACCTGCCGCTCGTCCTCCTGCACCACGCCTCCATCGAGGGGCTGCCCATCGACTGGCGCGCGGAGGCGCTGGAGGCGCTCGTGGTGGGCGAGGCGGATCGCACGCGCCAGCTCGGCTTCATGACGCTGTCGCGTCGCGCGAGCACGGAGAGCCGGACCTTCGGGCTCATCCGCGACCCCGACTGGCGCCTGACCGAGGAGGGCGAGACCCCCGAGGCCGACGGCCTCATCGGCCCGAGCAGCCTCGGCAGCTACGTGCGCGTGGTCATGCGACCGGGGGTGGCGCAGGCTGGACCGTCCGCTGCTCCCGTCGCCGTCGCCGTGCTGGCCATGCTCGACCGGACCATGGACCTCGGGGTCGGACCGCTGGAGCCCGCGCGCGAGCCCACCTTTTCCGCGGCGGGGCCGGAGCCGTCACAGGGACGATGAGGGTCGGGCCGAGCCAATCATGCTAACCTGTGCGCCCGTAAGAGACCCTTCCCGACCCCTGGAGCATCAAGAGCCGTGTCGAGTCGAGAGACCGCCCGACGCTTCCACTTCATCCGCGAGATCGCGTCGGGCGGCTTCGGATCGGTGTACCTCGCCAAGGTGATGCACGCCGATGGCTTCTCGCGCCTCGTGGCGATCAAGCTGCTGAAGGCGCAGTGGTCGGACAACGATGACGTCACGCGCCGCATCCGGGACGAGGCCCGCCTGCTCGGGCTGCTGCGCCACCGCAACATCGTGGACGTCATCGACCTGACCTCCATCGATCACCGGGCCGCGGTGGTGATGGAGTACCTCGAGGCCGTGGACTTCCGCGCGGTGGCCAACGCCATCCAGGACAGCGGCGGGAAGATGCCCGTTCGCGCCGCGGTCGAGGCCGTGGCCTGCGTCGCCAGCGCCCTGGACGCCGCCTACAACCGGCCGCCCATCCCCGGCGACAAGCCGCTGCGCGTGATCCATCGCGACATCAAGCCGAGCAACATCATGGTCGATGAGACCGGGATGGTCAAAGTGCTCGACTTCGGCGTGGCGCGCTCGGAGATCGAGAACCGCGAGAGCCACACCCAGGAGCTGCAGTTCGGCTCGCTGGACTACATGGCGCCGGAGCGCCTCTTCTTCGAGCCGGAGACGCCCGCCTCGGACGTGTACTCGCTGGGCGCGACCCTCTACGAGATCCTCGCCCTGGACAAGCTGGGCAAGGCCAAGGGCCGGCCGGAGAAGCACGCGGCCTTCCTCGATGATCGGCTGAACGCGCTGCAGAAGCTGCTCGGCCTGGAGGGCGAGGCCTGGACGGTGCTGCGCGGGCTGCTGCGCGAGTCCCTGGACTTCGCCCACGAGAAGCGCCCGTCGGCCGCGGATCTCTTCCAGCGGGCGCGCTCGCTCTCCCGCCTGGTGAACGACGACGATCTCGGGCAGTGGGCCGAGCGGGTCATCCCGCCCCTGGTCAAGGCCGCCCAGGAGGCGCCGCGCGAGCCGAACCCGCTGGCCGACGTCGTGCTGCCCGAGGACTCCGTCGCCCTGACGAAGCTCTCCGCGGCGGACATCGACGCGCTGGTCCAGACCGGCATCCGCAACCTCGGCACGCCGGTTCAGTCGATCATGCCGCAGCTCGCGCCCTCGATGGGCGATCAGCTCCGGCGGGGAGCGCTGGCCGAGCTCGAGGACTCCATCGCCCGCGGCTTCGCCCCCGCGCCGCACACCGGCGCGCCCTCCGGCCGCGGGATGAACTCGAAGATCCCCGAGCTGATGGGGGACGAGCCGCCCACCCGCACGGACGGGGACGGCGTCTATCGTGGCGGCCCGCTGGGCGGGCTGGCGGGCGCGCAGGACGCGCCGGACTCGGATCCGGACGACTGGACGGAGGCGCCGACGCGCCTCGCGGGCGTGGACGATCTCAAGAAGGCCGATCCGCTCGACGAGCCGACCCTCATGGCGGAGGCGGCCGAGAGCACGGATATGGGCGGGTTGCCGTCGGAGACGGTGGCCAGCACGCTGGCCGTGGACGCCACCTTCTCCACCGCGAGCGCCCTCTCTGCCGAGAGCACCCTGCTCGGTGAGCCGGTGCTCGAGGCGGAGGACGGCCTCGACGTCCCGGAGCCGGGCGCGCTGGAGCGGAGGACGCAGGCGCCGGGCGCCCTCAACGTCCAGGATCGCGCGGCGGTGCCCGGGGCCTTCTCTCCGCCGCCGCTGCGCTCGGCGGAGGAGCCCCCGCCGCTGCCGGTCTTCCCGCCGATCCCGCCCGCCGCTGCGCTGCCTCAGGAGCCGCCGCCTCCCACGCGCCAGGCCTACGCGGCGCCGGGTGCCCTCGCGGCCTTCCCCTCGGTGGTCGAGCCGTCCCCCCTGTCCCCCGCGCCCGCCCTGGAGCCCGAGCCCGTCGCGTCGCCCGCTCGGCCCCCGACGAAGAGCCCCACGGAGGGCTGGTACGAGGAGTCGGCGCAGCGCCCCAACCCGATGGCGCAGGACGGCGTCCTGGACGCCACCACCGCGCGCCTCCCCGACGCGGCGACCGAGCCCCCTCCGCCGAGCATGCTCCCCTTCGGGATCATCGGCGCGGTCATCGGCCTGATGGGCGCGGTGGGCGTGGTCGGCCTGGTCTTCGCGCTCGACCTCGGCGGCCTGCGCACCCGGGTGATGCAGGGTCGCGGCGAGGTCCCCTCGGCTCCGGTCGAGGCTCCGGTCGATCCCACGGTGGTGGCCCCGGTGGAGCCCAGCTCCGCGCCGGCCCGCGCTGGCCCCGCGCTGCGCTTCGTCTCCGAGGCCAGCGGGACCGGTCGCGTCAGCGTCGAGTGCACGGGCGGAAAAGGCAATGAGAAAGGCACAGAGGTCTCTGTCCCGCTGGATAGCGCGGAACAGTGTCTCGTCACGGCCATCCTCGAGGACCGCTCCAGGTTACGGGCCACCGTGACCGGCGCGTCGGCAGGGACCTACCGCTGCTTTGCCGGCGGGAAGGAAGCGTGCGAGAAGGAGTGACCGGCAGACCGGCGGCAGCGTGCCGCGGGACGGACGACGAGGTGGTGGTGACCGGCGTGGGCCTGGTCACGGCCGCGGGTCTTGGGCTGGGCGCGCTCGCGGACGCGCTGCTTCAGGGCAGACCCTGTGGGCGTCCTCTGACGAGCCAGCTCCCCGTCGCGGAGGCCGCTACGGTCGAGGTTCCGCTCGAAGAGCACCCCGACTTCCCCGATGATCGGAAGGCCCTGCTGGCGTTCGCCGCGCTCGACGACGCGCTCGAGGCCGCCGGGCTGCCGGGCGAGGCTCCCTTGCGGGGGCGCCGCGCCGCGGTCTTCCTGGGGACGGGCCTGTCCAGCGTCACGCCCCACGAGCTGCGGGACGATCTCTACCCCCATCTGGTCTTGGACGCGTCAGGCGCGCGGATCTTCGATCGCGCCTCGATGGCCCGCGACCTCGACCCCCGCCACGCCGCGCCCCGTCGGCACCTGCCCGAGCGCGTCACGCAGGAGGTCGCCCGCCGGCTGGGCGCCGTGGGCCCCAGCGGGACCAGCTTCTCCGCCTGCGCCGCGGCGGCCCAGGCCATGGCCGAGGGCGCGCGCGCGATCCGCCGCGGTCAGGCCGATATCGCCGTCGTGGGCGGGCACGACAGCATGATCCACCCGGTGGGGATGCTCTCGTTCATCGTGCTGGGCGCGCTCTCGCCCGACCGCTGTCGCCCCTTCGATCGGCGGCGAGACGGCTTCCTCATCGGCGAGGGGGCCGGGCTCTTCGTGCTGGAGCGCCTCGGCGCGGCGCGGGCGCGCGGCGCCAACGTCTACGCGCGCCTGCTCGGGGCGGGGACCAGCGTGGACGCCTGGAACGTCACGGCTCCCCACCCGGAGGGCGCTGGGGCCGAGCTGGCCATGCGGCGGGCGCTCCGCGACGCCGGCCTCTCCGCCGATCAGGTCGGCTACGTCAACGCCCACGGCACCGGCACGCCGGTGGGCGATCTGGCGGAGGCGATGGCCATCGCGCGCGCGCTGGGCCCGGTGCCGGTCTCCTCGATCAAGAGCGCGGTCGGCCACACCATCGCCGCTGCAGGCGCCGTCGAGGCCGCCGCCTGCATGGCCGGCTTCGCCCTCGGCTTCCTCCCCGGGACCGCTGGCCTCGACGAGCCCGATCCCGCCTGTCCCATCGACGTGCTCCAGGCGCCTGTCCGGCGCGAGGTCGGCGTCATGCTCTCCAACTCATTCGGCTTTGGGGGGCAGAACGCGTGCCTCGCGCTCGCGCACCCCCTCTGGGAAGGTCCGCGTGTCTGAAATCCAGCTTGGCGGGCGACCTGTGGTGATCGCTGGGGTCGGGCTGCTCTGCCCGGCGGGCATCGGGCGCGAGGGAGCCAGCGGCGGCCGACCGGGCGTCGTCCCTGGCTTTCGGCCGCACGCCTACGTCGATGACCGCAAGAAGCTCAAGCTGATGGGCCGCGCCGTGCAGCTCGGCGTGGCGGGCATCCGCATCGCGCTCTCCGAGGTCCAGGGCTGGGAGCAGGTCCCGCCCGAGCGGCGCGCCATGTTCATCGGCGCCAGCCCCCAGGCGGGAGACGCCGAGGATCTCCGCCCGGCCCTGGAGACGGCGACCAGCGCAGACGGCAGCTTCTCGCTGGGCCGCTTCGCGACCGATGGTTACCCGCTCATCCACCCCCTCTGGCTGGTGAAGGGGCTGTCCAACAACATCCTCGGGTTCGCCTCGGCCATCCACGACTTTCAGGGGACGAACAGCAACTACTGCGACGAGGAGGAGGGCGGCTGGACGGCCGTGGTCGAGGGCGCGCGCGCGGTCAGCGAGGGGCGCGCCGATCTGGCGGTCGTCGGGGGCGCCGACGCGCTGGCTGAGGCCGAGCCGCTCTTCGGAGGACGTCGCTGCGGCGAGGGCGCCGCCTTCTTCGTGATCCGCCCGGCTCTGGCGGGAGAGCCCGCGCTCACGCTGGACCGCGCCGACCTCGACACCGAGGAGGCGCTGCTCGGCTACCTCGGCGCCGCCACCTGGCCGGTCGTGCTCGCGCGGCGGGTGCTGCGATTGTGTTGAGCCCGCGCGTGTTCGACGGTGCGTAAGCGCCGAACGCGGGCTACAACTGCCAGCCATCGGAGCGCGGGCGCAGGCCCTGAGCGCAGGAGAGGGACGCACATGGAACTGCCGGAGACCGTAGATGTGAAGATCTGGGCGAAGGTCAGGACGGCCTTCGCCGAGGCGCTGGGGCACGACGAGGAGGAGATCACCTACGACGCGAAGGTGATCGGCGATCTGGGCGCGGAGAGCCTGGACTTCCTCGACATCGCCTTTCGGCTCGAGCGCGCCTTCGACATCAAGATCCCGCGGGGCGGCATCGAGCGGACCGCGCAGAGCAGCATGGGTGACGAGGCCTACGAGGTGGCGGGCGTGCTGACGCCGCTGGCCCTGGAGAAGCTCGCCGAGGCCATGCCGGAGATCCCCCGCGAGGAGTTCCGCGAGGGCCTGCGCGTCAGCGAGGTGGGCAACCTCTTCCGCGTGGCGACCTTCTACAACCTCGTGATCCACCTGCTGGCCGAGAAGGCCAAAGCGAGCTGAGCCCTGGCGCTCCCCCGCTTCGCGTTCCTCGTCCACGCGCTGACGCCCTTCCACCGTCGGGTGCTGGGGGTCCGCGCGATGCGTCTCGCGCTGGCGGTCGGGCGGGCGGACGGGACCGCGCCGGGAGACGTCGCGGTGGAGTGCAAGCTCGGCATCGCCGGCGTGGTGGAGGGCGTGGTCGTCGGGATCCCGCTCACGCCCCAGCAGATGCTCGACGACCAGGAGCGCGCTCTCACCCGGATGCTGCGGGCCGTGGGCGTCGCGGGCGAGGTCTCGGCCGTGGGCCTGGGGAGCCTCTGCGCCGTGGTCGCCAGCCGCGGCGAGGCCCTGGCGGAGCGCGTGCCCATGCCGGTCACGACCGGCGCCGCGGCGACGGCCTGGGCGCTCTGGCAGAACACGCGCGCCGTCCTGACGGCGCGGGCGGGACCGGTGGCGATCATCGGGTCGAGCGGCGCGGTGGGCGGCGCGGTGGCGGCCCTGCTGGCGGAAGAGGGGGTGCCGCTGCGGCTGGACCACCCGCGGGCAGCGCGCGGCGTCCCGGGCGCGCTGGCCTTCAGTGGCCCGGCCGAGGCGGCGCAGGGCGCGGGCGTCATCGTCGGCGCCGGCCCCACCGGCCGCACCCTGCCCGCCGAGGCGGTGAGCCCCGGGGCCGTCGTGGTGGACGTGGCGCTCCCGAACACGATCATCGGTCGCCCCCCGCGCGGCGTGCGCGTGCTGGCGGGCGAGGCGGTGTCTGAGCCTGCGGGCTGGACCCGCGACGGCTGGGGGCTGATTTACCAGGTCCTCGCTGGCTATGGCCCCTTCCAGATCTTCGCCTGCCTCGCCGAGCCCATTCTCCTCGCCGCGACCGGCCGGACCACGCCCTACGCGCTCGGCCGCAAGGTCGACCCACAGGTGGTGCGCGATTTTGGGGAGGCGGCTGCCTCGTATGGTTTCAGGCCCCGGCTGGCGCGGGGCTGGCTCGAGGTGCAGCCCAGGCGGCTCCTGTCGCGGGCGAAGCCGCTGCTCCCCGGTTAAGGGGAGCGGTCATGAGCTCCACCGACGCACACTCTCACGAAGATCCGCTTTCTTCCTTGTCTCCTGAGGAGAGGAGGAAGCGGTTGGCCGGTCTGGCCCTCGGCGCGCTGGGCGTGGTCTTCGGCGACATCGGCACCAGCCCGCTCTACGCGCTGCGCGAGTGCATGAGCGGACCGCACGGCCTGGAGCCGACGCCCACCAACGTGCTGGGCGTGCTCTCGCTGATCTTCTGGTCGCTGACCATGGTGGTCTCGGTCAAGTACCTGGCCTTCGTGATGCGGGCGGACAACCGCGGCGAAGGCGGGATCCTCGCGCTGCTGGGCCTGGTGCTGCGCGGCGGGAAGGGGCCGGGCGCGCCGCCGATGGGCGTGCTGGTCGCGCTCATCCTCTTCGGCGCGGGGCTGCTCTACGGCGAGAGCGCGATCACGCCGGCCATCTCGGTGCTCTCGGCCGTCGAGGGCCTCGCGGTGGCGGCGCC
>CAZKWG010000228.1:0-10397 GCA_964556105.1 uncultured Enterobacterales bacterium
CGCATTTCGCGCCCATTGAAGCCAACGCGTTCGCCGGGCACCGCGTCCTTTTGGTCCTCGGGCACGTTGCGGCCGACGCTCAGATCGTTGACGCTCACCCAGCGGATCACGCCCTGCGGGTCGATGAGCAGCGTGGCGCGCAGGCAGACGCCGTCCTCCTTGTGCAGGATGCCCAGCGCGCTGGACAGCTCGCGCTTGAGGTCGGCGAGCATCGGGAAGGGCAGGTCCTTCAGATCGGGGTGCTGGTTGCGCCAGGCCAGGTGGACGAAGTGCGAGTCGGTGGACAGGCCGAGGACCTGGGCGTCCCGGTCCTGGAAGTCCTGGTTACGCCGCCCGAACTCGGCGATCTCGGTGGGGCAGACGAAGGTGAAGTCCATCGGCCAGGCGAAGAGCACCAGCCACTTCCCGGCATACGAGCCGTCGGTGATGGTCTGGAAGGTCTGGCCGGGCTCGCGGCTCACGCAGGCGTTCAGGGAGAAGGAGGGGAGGCGGTCGCCGATGGTCAGCATGGTCTTGCTCCTGGGAGGTGGGGCCCGGAGGCCCCGGTGTGCCTGGGACAACAGCAAGAGCCGTGCCAAGGGGTGGGTGGAGAGAGGAGATCCGCCTGGGATGGTATTTTTTGTGAGCTGCGCGGGAGGTCGGCCTGAAGGCGCCACCGACCCGTCGGTGTCTTGGTCACCGAAATATCGTTGACACACCGACCCGTCGGTGTATCTTCCACCCATGACCACGCCGCTCGACTACTCCCAGGATCTCAAGGAGCTCGCCGCCCTCGCCAGCGACCCGGCGGCGCTGGACGCCATGCTCGAGCGGGCGCTGGACGCGCTTCAGGGCGTCGTCCCGTATGATCTCGCCAGCGTGCTCGCGCTGGATGGCGATCAGCTCCGCGTGCGCGCCGCGCGGGGCCCCCTCGCCGACGGGCGCGTGCGCCGCCACAGCGTCTCGCTGGCTCGCTTCCCCACGGTTCGCCGCGCGCTGGAGCTTCGCCGCCCCATCGCCCTGCTGGAGAACGACCACGCGTCCGACGAGGGCGACCCCTATGACGGCGTGCTCGACCTGCCCGATGGCCACGCCTGCATGGTCGTCCCGCTCTTCGTCGCCGACCGCTCGCTGGGCGTGATCACCCTCGATCGCCAGCTCTGCGAGCCCTACTCCCGCGTCGCGACCGATCTGGCCGGCGTCTACGGGCAGGTGGTGGCCCTGGCCCTGGCCTATGCCGAGCAGGCCGCCCTGCTGGAGCGCTATCGGGGGCGCCTGCGCGAGCAGAACCGCCTGCTGCAGGAGGAGGCCGGCGGTGGATCCGAGGCTACCCGCCGCCTGATGGCCAGCCGCGCGCCGGCGATGAAGGCGCTGCTGCACCACGCCCGCCTGGTCGCCGAGACCGACACGCCGGTGCTGATCGGCGGCGAGACCGGCACGGGCAAGGAGGTGCTGGCCAGCGCCGTTCACGCCTGGAGCCGGCGCAGAGACGAGGCCTTCGTCAAGCTGAACTGCGCCGCCATCCCGGAGAACCTCGTCGAGAGCGAGCTGTTCGGCCACGTCCGCGGCGCCTTCTCCGGCGCCACCAGCAGCCGCGCCGGGCGCTTTCTGACGGCCAACGGCGGCACGCTCCTCTTGGACGAGATCGGCGACCTTCCGTTGGGCGTACAGGGCAAGCTGCTGCGCGTGCTGCAGGAGGGCTGCTTCGAGCCGGTCGGCTCCGACCGCCCGGTGAAGGTAGACGTGCGGGTGATCGCCGCCAGCCACGTCGATCTCGCCCGCGCGGTGCGTGAGGGCCGCTTCCGCGAGGACCTCTTCTTCCGTCTCTCCGTCTTCCCGCTCACCCTGCCGCCCCTGCGCGCGCGGCCCGAGGACATCCTCCCCATCGCCGAGTCCATCCTGACCCACCTCGGCGCGACCACCGGCCGCGGGCCGTGGATCCTCTCCTCGGGCGCCGCCGCGCTGCTCTGCGCGCGGGACTGGCCGGGCAACGTGCGCGAGCTGGTCAACGCGCTCGAGCGCGCCACCATCCTGGTCCCCGAGGGGCGCATCGACGCCGCTGTCTTCGGGTTGGGGGAGCCGGTGCGCGCCCTCCCCGCCCCGGTCGCCCCGGCCGCCCCCGTCGCCCCGGTCGCGCTCCTCAGCCTGGACGCGGCGGAGCGGGCCCACATTAGCGCTGTGTTGCGCCACACCCGCGGGAAGATCTACGGCGAGGGCGGCGCGGCGGAGATCCTGGCGTTGCCGCCGAGCACCTTGCAGAGTCGGATGAAGCGCCTTGGGTTGGAGCGGGCGGACTTTGAGGGGGGGCGGTCTTCGCTGGACCAACCAGACCAGCGTCTCACCGTGTCGGCACCTTCCCCGGAAAACAACCCTGGAAGCGTGTGAGCGCGGCGCGGTCGCCGCTCAGCTTCATGCGCCCTGTCACCACCAGCCAGACCGGGTTGCGCTGGCCGCTCAGCACCTCGAGCCACAACCGGCCCTCGATCGTCACCGTCACGTCGGCGTCCTCGGCCAGTCCCGGGAGCACCGAGAGCTGGCCATCGGCGACCCGAAAGCTCACCTCCATGGCCTCCGCGCCCGTGAATCGAAAGGCGACCGTGACGCGCACGTCCGCCGACTTTCGTGCTTGAAAGGTCAGCGGCGCGCCCTTCAGGAAGCCCTGCACCGAGTCGGCGTAGAGCCCGCCCTCGACCAGGCGCACCGTCTTGTGGGGGTAGAGCTTGCGGACATGGGCCTCCGCGTCGCTGTCCGGCATCACGTAGACCGGCTCCACCTTGGCGCGGAGCGGCTCGACCACGTCGGCGACGAACCCCTTTCGACGGTGAACGAACTCGCCCATCACCTCCTCGCCGGCGGGACAGGCGGCGACGCAGTAGGCGGCCTTGTAGTGTGGCCCTGAGGTCAGGCTCTGCCACCAGCTGGCGCTCTCGGAGACGCTCACCCGCTCGCGCAGCGCCCAGCGGTCCTCGCTGTCGGCGATGCTCCCCGTCAGATCGGCGAATCCCCCCATGAACTCGCGGTAGTTGTGCGTGAGGCAGGCGGCGAAGTCGAAGCGGCCGTCCCCGCCGATGGCGCCCACGGGACAGGCGGCGACGCAGAGGCGGCAGTTCGCGCAGGGGTTGTAGTCCAGCGTGCGCAGCGGGCCATCCACCGGGACGCCGACGATCACCGTCCCCAGCAGCACGAAGCTGCCGAAGCGGGGATGGATCAGGTTCCGGTGCAGCCCGATCTTGCCCAGACCCGCGGCGGCGGCGGCCAGCTTGTGGCTGACCACCCAGGTGCGCCCTGGGAAGCGGTCCATCTCCATGGGGAAGCCCACGCTCGGGTTGATGGCGGGCACGCCGCGGGCCTCCAGCGCATGCACCAGGGCGTCCCCGACGATGTCCACCCGGTCGGAGCTGCGGTGGAACTCGCCGTTGGCCACGGAGCGGGCGGGGCTGCGCACAGGGCCGCGCGCCATCTTGACCACGAAGCAGATCAGGGCCGCGGCGTCGGGCAAGGCGGCGCGGACGTGCTCCCGCTCGGCGGCCAGATCGGGGTGGTCGAGCCCGACCCAGGCCACGTCATCGGCGCCCGCGGCCGTCGCGATCTCGGTGATCCAGGCGCTGTCGAGGGCGGGGAGGGGCGCGGGGACGGGGCGGGCGAGGGCGGCGCGAACGGTGGGGTGATCGGCGTGCACGGGGCGCTCCTATAGTTGTATATACAACCTTTTAGGAAAAGGAGAGCGCGACGGGGGTGTCCGTCGCGCTCAGGGAGACGAGAAGTGGCGCAGCAGGGCGTCGGCGAGCGGGCCCAGGGTGGCGCTGACCTGCGCCTGCGCGCGCTCCCAGGAGGGGAAGGCCTCGTCGAGGCGGGCCTGCCCGCCGGGCGTGAGGGTCAGCGAGAGGGAGCGGCCGTCCATCTGCTCTCCCGCGATGAGCCCGTCGCGGAGGAGCGCGGCGAGCTCGCGGGAGAGGGTGGACTTCTCCAGGTCCAAGGAGGGGCCCAGATCGGCGGCGCGCGCGCCGGGGTTCGCGCCGATGGCCGCGAGCAGGGTGAACTGGGCGACCGTCAGCCCGTGCTGGGCCATGTGGTCCAGGTAGATCCGCGTCGTCGCGCGCGACAGCCGACGCGCCCGCATCAGCAGGCACTGGTCGGCGATGGTGTGGGCGGCGGAGCGCATGATGGATGTATATACAACAATCATGCGCCCGTCAAGGAGACCCCTGGCGGGATAGACCCTGTCTCCCCCCGCGTGAGGCGAGATGCTGCTCTTCTTCCTGGCCTGCACCCCCAAAGACAGCCCCGAAACACGCGACAGCGAGGCCGCGGACAGCGCCCTCGTGGACAGCGCGGACACGGACGGCGCGCACACGGCCGACACCCGGGACAGCCCAGGCGAGACCGGCGGGGAGGACAGCTCGAGCGAGCACACCGCCAGCGAGACCGCGGAGACCGCCGACACCGCACCCGTCGAGGAGGAGGGCTGGCGCAGCGCGCTCTACCCGGCGGGCTGGACGCCGGGCTACGCCGTCGATGGCCACTTCCTGCACGATTTCTCGTATGCAGGATACCACAATGGCGAGGACCCCCTGCCCGTGCCCACCGGCCCCGAGTACTCGGTGCTGGACTATGGCGCGGACAACACGGGCCTCAGCGACAGCTGCCCGGCCATCCAGAGCGCCATCGACGCCGCCAGCGACGCGGGCGGCGGGGTGGTCAGCCTGCCTGCGGGCGAGTACCGCTGCGAGGATCTGCTCACCATCTCTACCTCGGGCGTGACGATCCTGGGCGAGGGCAGCGGCAGCACCGCGCTCTACTTCACCCGCTCGGACGCGATGAGCGACGTCTCGCACCTGAGCTTCGAGGGATCCCTGAGCGTGACGGCGGAGACCCTGCTCACCGCCGACGTGGACGCGCTCACCGTGACGCTGCCGGTGGAGGACGCCAGCGCGTTCAGCGTCGGCGACGACGTGAGCGTGGGTTGGGTGATCACGGACGAGTTCATCGAAGACCACGGCATGACCGGCACCTGGGTCTCCTTCAACGGCCAGTGGCGTTCGTTCTTCCGCCGCGACGTCGTCGCGCTCGACACGGCGTCTACACCCAACACGATCACGGTCGATGTTCCGATTCGATATCCGGCGCTGACCCGGGACAGCGCCAGCGTGCGCCAGGAGTCCGGCTACCTGTCGGAGTGTGGGGTCGCCGGTCTGAGCGTCTCCAGCGTGGTCTCCTGGGAGGAGGCCTGGTCCAATGACCGCTCGCACGTCATCGGCTTCGACACCACCAAGGACTGTTGGATGGATGACGTGCTGAGCTACGAGTCGCCCAACAGCGACGATGACCGCGGCAAGCACCTGCAGAGCGGCGGTGTGATCGTCGTCACCTCGAAGCGGGTCACCATCGCCAACACCACCTTCGAGCAGGCGCAGAATCGTGGCGGCGGCGGTAACGGCTACCTCTTCGAGATCTCCCGCGCCAGCGAGATCCTCATCACCGACTCGGTGGGGCGCGCCGGCCGACACAACTTCATCCAGAACTGGGACTTCGGCACCAGCGGCTCGGTCTTCCTGCGCACGACCAGCGAGGACGGCGAGGCGGTCTATGACGTGGACAACGAGTGGCTGACCTGGCTCGGGTACAGCGAGTTCCACCACTCGCTGGCCATGGCCAACCTCATCGACCAGAGCAGCACCACGGATGGCTGGAAGGGGGCGAACCGCCAGGACGAGAGCTCCGGCGCCGGTCACTCCGCCACCCAGAACGTGTTCTGGAACCTGTCCGGCGATGGCAACATCGCCTCCTACCAGTACGGCGACGGCTACGTGATCGGCACCGAGGACCTGAGCGTGTACACCACCGTCTACGACGTGCTGGACAGCGAGGGCACGGCGCCCGAGGACTACACCGAGGGTCTGGACGAGGGCGACGAGCTCAACCCGCCCTCGCTCTACGAGGATCAGCTCCGGCTGCGCCTGGCCCGCGGGGAGGCGCTGTGGGACTGAGCGGCGCGGGAGGGAGCGGCGATCACCCGGCTGGCGCGCGGCGGAGCTGGCTGATCCGCGGCCTGAAGGGCTTCGGCCTGTTGTTCCTGCTGTTGGCGGCCTTCGTCCTGGTGGACGGCTGGGAGGGCATCGGGGCGCGGGCCACGGGGGCGCGGCGGGCGCGGATGGAGGCGTCGCCGCAGTGGGCAGACGGCCACTTCGTGAATCCGCAGCCGCTGATCAACGACCTCTGGCGCTCGCTGACGGGCGCCTCGGACATGAGCCCGGACGTCAGCCCGACGGGCTCCCCCGCCGTCCTGCCCCTGTCGCGCGCGGCCCTCGACCTCTCGCCGCCGAGCGGCCTGCGCGTCACCTGGCTCGGGCACTCCACCACCCTCGTCGAGATCGACGGCCACCGCGTGCTGACCGACCCCGTCTGGAGCAACCGCGTCGGCCCCGTCGACTGGGCCGGGCCGGTGCGCTGGTTCGCCCCGCTGATCGCGCTCGCTGAGCTGCCCGCGCCCGACGCGGTGGTGATCTCTCACGATCATTATGATCATCTCGACCATCGAACCATTCAATCCATGCGCGAATGGGACACAACCTTCGTCGTCCCGCTGGGGGTCGGCGCCCACCTCGCCTCCTGGGGGGTGCCCGAGGCGAAGATCGTCGAGCTGGACTGGTGGGAGCGCGCGTCCATCGCGGGCGGCGCCCTGGAGATCGTCGCGACGCCGGCCCGACACGCCTCCGGGCGCGTTCTGTTGGACAATGACGCGAAGCTCTGGGCTGGCTACGCGCTGATTGGGCCAATCCACCGTGTCTGGTATTCGGGAGACACGGGGCTGTTCCCGGCGATGCGCGAGATCGGGTCCAGGTTGGGTCCCTTCGATCTGACGATGATCGAGGTCGGTCAGTATCACCAGGCCTGGCCCGACTGGCACCTCGGCCCCGAGCAGGCCGTCACGGCGCACCAGATGGTGGGCGGTCGCGTGATGTTGCCCGTCCACTGGGGGCTCTTCGCGCTCGCCTACCACGCCTGGACCGAGCCCATCGAGCGCGCCCTGGCCGAGGGCGCCCGCGTCGGCGCCACCCTCGTCGCGCCTCAGCCGGGAGCGCCCTTCGATCCCACCTCCCCGCCGCCGGTGGAGCGCTGGTGGCCAGAGCTGCCCTGGCGGACGGGGGAGGAGGATCCGATCCTGTCGTCGCAGATGGAGTGAGGGGAGGGGCGGTTCGGGCGCTGGCATGACCACCTCCATGCGGCTATGGGAGGAGAGACCAGGAGCGTCGGGATGGAGCAGCGGTCGTTCACGGGAGAGCTGGAGGCGACGCGTTTCACCGTGGCGAAGATCCTGGATCTGGCCATGGCGGGGCAACTGCGTGTGCCGCTCTTCCGAGGTCCGCTGCGGTGGCGGCGCCAGGATCACCTGCTGCTGCTGGACAGCCTCTACCGTGGCTATCCCGTGGGGATCTTGTTGTTGTGGCGGCGCCCCGCGGTCGCAGGCCGTGTCACGCTCGGTGAGTTCGTCCATCAAGCGTCCCCGGTGTCGGACGCGCTCTGGATCGTCGATGGACAGCAGCGGATCACCTCCATCGTAGGCGGCCTGCTTCGCCCGGAAGGAGCGACGGGCCGGCGAACGAGCGAGTTCGCGTTTCTCTTCGATCTGAAGGAAGAGAAGTTCGTTGCCGGTGATCGCGCTACTGACACGAGATTCGTCCCCGTCAATCAACTCTGGAGCCCGGTCGCCACCTCGAGGTGGGTGCGAGCCGTCGGCGCGAGCGATGCCATCCATGAGCAGGCACAACAGGTCGGAGCGCGGCTTCGTGCGTATGAGATTCCTGCCTACATCACCAGCGCTGAGAGCGACGAGGTGTTGCGTGTGATCCTTTCTCGGGCCAATACTGCGGGCCATCAGATGCGTCGAGAAGAAGTCTTCGAGGCGCTGAATATAGCTCTTAATCCTGATTCTTCACTGTTCGGCATGACAGGGCGCCTCAGCGCCAGCATCAAGGCGATGGCGTTCGGGACGATCAACAAAGACGACATCCAACGCACGCTTGTCTGCGTCGCCGGATACAATCCATCCGTCTCGATCCCTGAGCCGCTCCGTACACCGGGCGCGGCGTCCGTGTGGGAAGACGAGACCATCGAGAGCATGCGCCGCGCCATCAACTTCTTGAGAGATGAGGCTAGAATTCCCCACGCTGCGATGATGCCTTATGTCCTTCCCTTCATTCTGCTGTCCGGATTCTTCCGTCGATTCCCTGACCCTCACGAGCGGAACGTCGAGCTCCTGGTTCGGTGGGTCTGGCGGGGCATCGCCGGCCAGATGCATATGGCGACCAACGAGCAGTTCAATCGCTACCACAAGGCGTTTGGTGCCGCATCAGAGGACGAGACCGTTCAGCGCTTCCTCCGGCTCGTCCCATCATCCCCTCCCCATACCTTTCCCCGCTCTGAGGTCTTCAACTTACGAGGGATGCGTACCAGGCTCGAGCTCGCCGTGCTGTTCGACAGGATGCCGCGTCACCTGAGGGAGGGGCACGAGCTTACGGCCGCCGAGATCGTGGACGAGCAGAGGCTTCCTGAGCCGACCCTCTTCGGACCGGCAGACGAGGGCAGAGCGGGTTCTGGTCCCATCGATCTGCCACGAATCCCCGTCAAGGACGGCTCGCTACGACGGGTCGTAGGAGCTCGCTTACTCCATTCTGCGCTGGTCGGTGGAGCAGGCGAGTTCGAACGCGCGTTGCAGGCAGCGGACGCCACCGTGTTGAGCAGCCATGTGCTTGGGGGGGCCATCGAGCCCGCGGTCCGCAACCGGCGTTGGGACGAGGTCGTCGCGATGCGAACCAGGGAGATATCCGCGCTCACCGACCAGATGTTCCGACAGCTCGCGCGCTGGGACGAAGATGACGATGGCCCTCCGCTGGACCGCTCGCCTCAGGTCGACCCAGGAGAGCAGGCATGACACAGACCCCACGCGCGCTCCGTCTTCGTTTGCATGGCGAGCCGCTCGCCGTGATCACGGAGCGCAAGGGCGCCGATCTGTCGTATGAGCTGCAGTTCGATGAGCGCTGGATCGCTCGCATCCATCGGCCGGTCTTTACGGCAGCGGCGCAGGACTGGCGGCTGGAGGTGCCGCGCCTGTTCAAGAAGCGCCTACCCCCGTTTCTCACCAACCTCCTCCCGGAACGACATGGCGCGTTGCGGCGGCGCATCGCGCGCACCGCGGGTCTCGACGAGAGCGACGAGATGGCGCTGTTGGAGTTCGTCGGCCACGACATGAGCGGCGCCCTCACGGCGATGGCCACCGAGGCGCCGACGCAACCGGACAAGTTCATCGAAGAGACGGCGTCGCAGCCTGACGCGGTCGAGCGGCTGCGGTGGTCGGCGGGTCTCGGCGGGATGCAGCTGAAATTCTCGGCGGATCGTACGGATCGCCTCTCTATACCCGTGGCGGGCATGCGCGGACGGTGGATCTTGAAGGTTCCTGAGCCATCGCGTCCCAGCTTGCCCCGGGCCGAGCTCGCGGCCATGGAGTGGGCTCGTGCGGTCGGTTTCGAGGTCCCTCAGCTGGAGATCGTGGACCCCAGAGAGGTGGAGGGTATCCCGGCCGACGCCGTCGAGGGAATCGCGGAGGCGCTGCTCGTGAGACGTTTCGACCGGATGGAGGACCACACTCCGATCCACATGGAGGAGATGACCAGCGTCCTGCGCGTACATCCTGAAGAGAAGTACTCGATGCCCCACGGACCTCACCCCGGCTTCCACCTTGTCGAGGTAGGGCGTAGAGTGCTCCGTCTCGCCGGTGAGGCGTCAGCGCTCCTTTTTCTTCGACGCATTGTGTTTGACGTCTTGGTCGGTAACAGCGACGGGCATTTAAAGAACTGGGCGTTTCTCTACTGTGACCCGCGGCGTCCCAGTCTCGCGCCTGTCTATGATGTGCTCCCTCTCATCTTGTTTGGTCAGCCATCACAGCTTGCGCTGCACTTCGTCGGCGACAGCGCACCGCGGATGTCTGGGGATGGAGGGAGCATGATGCACTCCGTGAACCAGGTTCGCATCGCGCAGTTTGCGCGTAAAGTGGGTGTTGACCCTGATGTCGCTCAGCGTCAAGTGGTCGATACGGTCGCCTGCGCTGCCGATACGTTTCAAGATGTGATGGACCGCTCAGGGCTTGAACGAGGCGCCATTCAGCACCTGAGACAACACTGGGAGAGCCTTCCCTTGGTCCGGTCCCGATAGCCGAGGCGCGTCGTAGTCTCTTCCCTCCGCCGCCCTGAATATCCTCAGAGCGCGCCCTGGCCGAGTGCGCCCGCGTCGGCGCCACCCTCGTCGCGCCTCAGCCGGGAGCGCCCTTCAATCCCACCTCCCCCCCGCCCCGCGAGCGCTGGGGGCCCGGGCTCGAACGGCGGCGAACCCAAAAACCACCGCGGCAGCTGGGCGGGTAAAGG
>CAZKWG010000229.1:0-10346 GCA_964556105.1 uncultured Enterobacterales bacterium
GGGAGCTGCTGAGGCTGGTCGTCGCGGTGGTCTCCGCGCCGTCCGCGCTGCCGTGGAAGATCCAGACGGAGTCGTCCCCTGAGGCGGCCTGCGAAGCGCCGACGATGATGTCGTCGAACCCGTCGCCGTTGACGTCGCCCGCGCCTGCGACAGCCCAGCCGAAGTAGCTGCGCGCGCTCGGGCCGGTCAGCGTGGTGAGCGTGGTGGCGTCGATCCCGTCTTCGCTGCCGTAGTACACAAGCGTCGATCCGAACGTGGACGCGCCGAGGTAGTCGCCAATCACGATGTCGTCGTAGCCGTCCCCGTTCACGTCACCAGCGCCCGCCAGAGAGAGCCCGAACGAACCGCCGCCATCGCTCCCGGTGAGCTCGGACGAGGCCGTGGTCGAGAGGCCGTCGGCGCTCCCATGGAACACGTAGACGCCGCCAAACGTGTCGAACGCGCCCTGGGCGCCGACGAGCACATCGTCATAGCCATCCGCATCGACATCACCGGCGCCCGCGAGGGAGTATCCAAAATAGTCGCCCGACTCCGCGCCGGAGAGCGTCGTCGCGGCGGTCGTGTAGACCGGATCGATGGTGATCGGGTAGCGCGCCCCGGCGGTCTCGACGTGGACGAGCAGCGCGTCGCCGCTGGCCTCCATCCAGCTCTCCAGGGGCCGGCCGTCGGCGTCCCAGGCCCAGAGCCCGGAGACCGTCCAGAGGTGGCCGCCCTGGTCGAGCAGCCAACCTTCGTTGTCCTCCACCGAGAGCGAGAGCGCGCCCTCCACCGCGATCCTGAGGGTGAGCGGCCCGTCGTCCAGGGGCGGCTCCGAGACCTCGAAGATCTGCTCCATCCCATCGTGTAGATTGGTCCAATGCTCTGTGATCCCAGGGTAGCGGTACTCCACCCGACGTACACAGTCTCCCGTGGGCGTCTCCGCGTCGGTACACGCGCCGAGGACCGGCGTAACGCGCTGCGCCGGCGCGGCCCCTGGCCCGTCCAGCCCCGTCGTGTCCAGCCGCACGCGCAGCCCCTCCTCCTCGTCGCCCAACGTCACGCCGCCGCGGTCCAGCCGCGCGCGCAGCCCCGCGTGGGGCAGGGTCGCCGAGAACACGCCCGGCGCCTCGGGGCGAAACGCCAGAGCACCCGCGGAGATCCGCTGTCTGACCTCCTCGCGCCAGTCGCCTGTGCCAGTGGACATGGAGGCCACAGGCTCTGCTTCGCCAGAGGGCACGCAGGACGCGAGCATGAACAGAACGAGCGCTCGAGAGGCCATTCGTCGCTATCTCCAGACAGAGGGTCGGCGTTCGATGCCTCCCCTACCACCAATGCAGGCGGCGCAGGGGAGGCGGTCACAGGAACACCGTACACCAAGGGCGGATGAGCCGCGACAACGCTCTGCGGGGCCACGCAGAGCCGTGGGACAACCCCTCTTTACGGCGAGCTCAGTAGACCGGTCGCCGCCCGAAGCCCGTCGTCCTGGCCCGGGAGAGGTGCTTGAGCGCGATCATCCCGAGTCGGTAGAGCGGCGCGTCCACGCGCGCGATCGCCTCACGGGGCAGGCGGTCGGCGAGCTCCAGCACCTCCGCCATGGTCTTCGCCATCGTCCCCAGCCGCGCGCGGTCCACCCACTGCAAGGCGTCATCGTCCGTCAGGAGATAGACCGGGTTGCTGATGACGTTGATCACGGGCACCCCTGCGGCGTACCAGTCGCCGCCGTCCGTGGGCGGGAAGTCGCCCAGCGGGCCCTCGGGCGGCAGCAGCACCGCGCGGCGCAGGTCATTGGCGACGATGCGCTCCAGCACGGCCGCGGCGAAGACCTTGTTGAAGGGGACGAAGACGCCGGTGGGCTCGGGACGGCCGGTGGGGACCAGCTTCCCGTCGCGCTCCACCGCCTCGAGCGCGATGTGCTCGATGGTCATCTCCAGGGCCACCCGCCGGACCAGGTCCTTCTCATGTTGTTCGATGAAGGTGCGCGTGCCGATGGATCCGTAGAAGTGCCCCGCGGTGAACAGGACGATCAGACGGCGCTTCAGGCTCCTGGTCTCTGCGAAGTGTCTCGCCATCGCCAGCACCACCGCCACGCCGCTGCCGTCCTCGACCGGCGAGACGAAGGGCGAGTCGTGGTGACAGTGCAGGATCATCACCTCGTCGCTGTCGCCGCTGCCCGTCAGCTCGGCGACGACGTTGTGTGTGACGGCGGGCTTAGCCACGCCGAGGTGGACGATGCGCGCCGTGGCCTGCCCCCCGCGCGCCGCCTCGAGCAGGGCGGGCCCGTCGGCGCGCGCCACCCAGAGACCGGGGACGGGCTTGGCGAGGATGTCCGCCTCGCGGAAGCCGTAGGGCGCGTACATCTTGCAGCTCCCCCCCGGCTGATCGGCGACGATGGCGATGAAGCCCGCCGCGCCGTAGCGGACGGCCTGACCGTAGAGGTGCCAGCCCAGGCGCACCCAGGTGGCGGGGTGGTTCACCTCTCTCAGCGAGTCGTCCGGGTCGTGGTAGCCCAGGCTGATCTTCGTGAGCATCCCGGCGTCCAGCGGCGGGAAGCGGATCTCGGTGAGGATGATCCTGCCGCGCCAGTGCTCGCCCGCCTCGTCAGACCTCATCGGGTCGGCGACGATGACCGGCGCCTCCACCCCAGACGCGGCGGTGAACGCCGTGTACGCGATGGGGAAGCAGCCGATCTCGCGCTCCGCTCCGCCGACGCGCAGGGTGAGCGCGCCGTGGGTGGCCTCGTGGTGCGTGATCGGGATGGGCTCCAGCCGGACGCTCGGGTAGCCGAAGGCTCGGAGCTGATCGGCGAGAAAATTCTCGTTCTCGGCGCCCGCCGCGCTGCCGGGGCGCCGCGGCCCCATCTGCGCCTGCCGCTCGACCCAACCGAAGATCTCGTCTACGTCGAATGTCATGAGAACTCCCCCCGTCGAATATACGCACAGGCGGGCCGCGCGTCAGTCGAGCTTGCCGAAGATTCCGCGCCGGGCGAACCATTTCCCCAGCTCCAACACCGGCGCGATGGTCGCAGAGGCGCCCAGCACGATGAGCCAGTCGGTCCAGGTCAACGCGAAGGTGCCGAAGAGGCGCTGCAGGAAGGGCACATAGAGCGTGCCGACGAGCAGCAGCAGCTCTCCGCCAATCGCGAGGTTCAGCCATCGGTTCGACAGCGGCGCCTCGAACATCGAGAGCCGATCGGAGCGGTAGGCGTACGCCTTGTAGAACTGAATGAGGACCAGCGAGACGAAGGTCATCGACATCGCCTCCTCCAGGCTGCGGCCGGAGCCGATGGCCCAGGCGAAGACGGCCACGTTGACCAGGCTGGACCACAGCCCACCCAGGGAGATCAACACCACGACGGGGCGCGTGAAGATCCCGAGTCGAGGGTCGCGCGGGCGGCGGCGCATGAGGTCGTGCTCGGGGGGATCCACCGCCAGCGCCAGCGCCGGCAGGCCATCGGTCACCAGGTTCACGTAGAGGATCTGCACCGCCGACAGCGGCAGCGGCAGCCCCATCAGGGCCGTCCCCACCATCAGCCCGATCTCGCCCACGTTCGAGGAGAGCAGGTACATCAGGTACTTCTTGATGTTCCCGAAGACGACGCGCCCCTCCTCTACCGCCGCGACGATGGAGGCGAAGCTGTCATCGGTGAGCGTCATCGCCGCCGCCTCGCGGCTGACGTCCGTGCCGGCGATGCCCATGGCGATGCCGATGTCCGCCTTGCGCAGCGCGGGCGCGTCGTTGACGCCGTCGCCGGTCATGGCGACGATCTGCCCGCGGGCCTGCAGCGCCGACACGACGCGCAGCTTGTGGTCGGGCGAGACGCGGGCGAAGACGTCGATGTGCTCCACCTCGCGAGCGAGCTGCGCCTCGTCCCAGGCGCCCAGCTCAGCCCCGGTCACGACGCGCCCGTGCTCGAGCAGGCCCAGCTCGCGGGCGACCGCCTTGGCGGTGGCGGGGTGATCGCCGGTGATCATCACGGGGCGGATGCCGGCCTCCTTGCAGCGCTGGATGGCGGCGCGCGCCTCATCGCGCGGCGGGTCGATCATGCCGACCAGCCCGAGCAGGGTGAGCCCAACCTTTGCGTCGTCCAGCGACCCGCTCACCTTCTGCGCCACGGCCAGCACCCGCAAGGCGCCGTCGGCCATCGCCGCGGCGGCCGCGAGCGTCCGCGCCCGCTCATCCGGGTCCAGGGGCACAGGGCCCTGGGGTCCCAGAACCTCGACGCAGCTCTCCAGGACCACCTCGGGCGCGCCCTTGACGTAGAGCACGCGGCCGTCGGCTCCCTCGTGCAGCGTGGTCATGCGCCGGGTCTCGGCGGTGAACGGGATCTCGTCGATTCGGGGCGAGGCCCGATCCAACGCGGCCTTCTCCAGGCCCGCCTTGGCCGCGGCCACGACCAGCGCGCCCTCGGTGGGATCGCCGGCGATGGTCCAGGCCGGCTCGCCGCCCTCCTCGCGCGGCGCGTGGCGGAGCTCGGCGTCGCTGGCCAGGGCGCCCGCGCTCAACAGCGCGCGCAGGGCCTCGGATGGCGCCGCCGCCACACCCTCGATGAGAAAGGCCCCGCTCGGCTCGTAGCCGCCGCCGGTCACCTCGACCGTGGCGCCGTCTACGAAGACCCGCCGCACGGTCATCTCGTCGCGGGTGAGCGTGCCGGTCTTGTCCGAGCAGATGAAGGTGGTGCTGCCCAGCGTCTCGACGGCCGGAAGGCGGCGGATCAGCACGTGCCGTTTGACCATGCGCTGCACGCCGATGGCCAGGGAGATGGTCACCACCGCCGGCAGCGCCTCGGGGACCACCGCGACGGCGAGGGCGATTCCGAAGATGAGCATGTCGATGAAAGGCTGACCGCGCACCAGCCCCAGCGCGACGATCGCCGCCACCACCACCAGGGCCACGCGCGCCAGCACCGCTCCCAGGCGGTCCAGGTTCTTCTGGAGCGGGGTCTTGCCGGTCTCTACGGTCTGGAGCAGCTCGGCGATGCGCCCGAACTCGGTGCGCATGCCCGTGGCCGTGACCACGGCCCGGCCGCGCCCGTAGCTGGCGATGGTGCCGGCGAAGACCAGGTTCTTGCGGTCCCCCAGCGCGAGGTCGGCCCCGCTCAGCGTGTCCAGCCGCTTGTCCACCGGCACCGACTCGCCGGTCAGCGCCGCCTCCTCGGTCTGCAGGTTCGCCACATCCAGCAGCCGGCCGTCGGCGGGGACGCGGTCGCCCGCGCGCAGCAGGAACACGTCGCCCGGCACCAGCTCGCGCGCGGGCACCTTCAGCTCCTGCCCCGCCCGGATCACCGTCGCCACGGGGGCCGCCATCTTGCGCAAGGCGTCGATGGCGCGCTCCGCGCGATACTCCTGGAAGAAGCCCAGCAGGACCGCGAACAGCACGATGATCGCGATGACCAGCGACTCCAGCCCGTGCCCGAGCACCGCCGACAGCGCCGTCGCGATCAGCAGGATGACGATCAGCACGTTCTTCAGCTGCGCCGCCAGGATCTTCCAGGGCGAGGCGCGGGTGACCTTCGTGAGCTCGTTCGGCCCCTGCGCCTCCAGCCGCCGCGCCGCCTCCTCCGGGTTGAGCCCCTCCGGGCGGCTGTCGAGCGCCTGGAGCGCCTGTTCCGGAGTCAGCGTGTGCGGAGAGAGCGCGGGGATCATGGCGGGAAAGTAGTCGCCGAAGCGCGCATGGCAAGCGCACGCTCCCTCGCCACGCCCTCACCGCTCCCCTCACCACCCCACAGGCATGCGGTACAAGGAGCTGCTCGAGGCCGCATACAGCCATGCGCCGTCGGACGAGTAGGAGAGGCGCTTCAGGCCACGGTTGGGCAGACCGCGGTCATCGGCGGCGAAGTCCACGTCGGCGAAGCTGAGCCCGCCGTCCTCGCTCCAGACCATCAACTCAGGGTTGTAGTAGTCCGTCCCGGGCGTGGTGCCGAGGGCGACGCCGACGACGCTCGGGTTGGCCGGGTCGGTGACCATGTCCAGGACCTGATCACGTTTGAGCGCGGTGTCGTAGCGTGTCCCAGCGGTGTAGTACCCCTCCCCCGTCCAGGCGTAGTCCCAGACGTCGAGATCGCAGGTGCTGGCGTCGCAGGTGATCTCGCCGGAGAGCAGGCCGGGGTAGCCGCCGTAGGTCACGCCGACGATGAGGCGCGCGCCGCCCGTCGCGGCGTCCTCGGCCAACCCGACCGACGCCGCGTAACGGATCGGGTCCTTGCCGGTGGTCAGCGCGCCCGTGTCGTGCTCGTAGTAAGCGCGCACCTCGAGGGTCTCGCAGCTCAGGCTGGCCAGGTTGATCGCGAGCAGCCCGCCGACGCGATGGTCCTCGTTGATGGCGAAGGCCCAGCCGCTGACGCGCTCGGCGTCGTAGACCAGATCGGCGAAGCTGTCCGCGTCCGTGAGCTCGGGGCAGACCTGGCTCCACTGCGCGCCCGCCGCCGCCTCGGCGTCCCAGGCCCAGACCCCGTCCGAGGTCGCCGCCAGCAGGTCGGCGTCGTGGCCGTGGCTGGCGGGGATGGCCACCAACCGGTAGAATTCCATGCGGTTCCGCGGGGAGCCCGTGTACAGCCCGTTCAGGTCGGCGAGCGCCGTGCTGCTGGCCAGGGCGGGATCGGTGGTGTAGCCGAAGCCGCCGATGATCGCCCAGTCTTCGCCTGCGCCAGCCACCACCTGGCTGCCGGTGGCCAGCGAGGTGACGAAGTTCCCGGCGTAGACCGTGTCCGACTCTTCATCGTAGGCCACCGCGCGCACCTCATCCTTGCGCAGGTCCAGCGGATCGTCCGACCAGTTGGGCGCCCAGTAGGCCGCGGCGAGGTTGATGTACTGTAGCTGCCCATCGACGTCCTCGGCGCGGAAGAGCCCGCCGTCGCTGACCCCGACATAGAGGTACGCGCCCGTGTCCACCGCCTCCCAGACCACCGCGTCGTCCAGCCCCGTCCCCGTCCAGAGGGTCAGATCACCCTCTGCGCCGAGGTAGTCGCTGCCCAGGTGGATGAACTCGTACCTGCCGTCCACGCTGTCCCAGCTCCCTTGCAGGATGCCGCGATGGCCGAACATCAGGTCCGGGTAGCCGTCCGTGCGCGTCTCCCAGTCCACCAGCAGGCGGGAGACCTCCGCCGCGGAGGTCCCGGAGATCGCCAGCTCCTGCCCGCCCTCGAAGCGATCCGTCCAGTCGCTGGCGTTCGAATCGGTCATCCAGGTCCAGGGGCTCGCGGCGAGCGGATCGTAGAGGTAGATCCCCGCTCCGGCGCCCAGACCGCCGGCCAGGAGCAGAAAGCCGTCGCTGTCATCGGGGGGCGCCTCGACGTCGCCCATGAAGCTGATCAGGTTGTTGGAGTTGCGCTCCGACGTGGCGGCGTCACAGCGGTAGACCCGATCCGTCAGGTAGGGGGTCGCGCCGGGGTCGGATCCCGGCGCGCCATTGGACGTGAACGTCCAGGCCCAGGTCTCGCCGCCATCGACGCTGGCGTAGACGCCGCCGCGGTAGTGCTCCAGCCCCGCGTCGACGAAGCTGTCTCCATCGATGAGATCCGAGCAGTCTTCATGGGCGTCCTCGGCGTGTCCACGGTCCCAGACGGCGGCGAACAGCGTGTCTACACCATCGACATTGGAGATCGTCAGCCCGCGCAGGTTGGGGTGGTCCTCGTAGCCGGGGGCCGGCCAGCCGGTCTCCGGGTCGAGGATGAAGCGCACCTTCGCGTTGGGTGAGATGGGCAGGCACCAGGCACCAGCCTCCGGATCGGAGGCGTAGTCCACGCAGCTCGCCGCGGCCTCCGTCCAGCTCACGCCCAGGTCGTCGCTCTCGCGGGGCGTCTCCGAGGTGCCCAGCTCCTCCCAATGCATCCCCGTCTCGGCGTCGCCGTCCAGGGTGCGGTACAGGCCACGATCCGTCGCGACCCAGACGCGCCCGGCGTCGTTCGGGTCGACCAGGATGGAGAACACCGAGCCCGTCCCGTCGAAAGGCGTCGTGACGAAGTCGGGGATGGGCTCCGAGAGGCGCAGCGCCGGCGCGAAGGTCTGGCCGCCGTCCATCGAGCGGAAGACCTTCCAACGCTCGATACGCTGCAGGCTGGCGGGATCTTTGGCGCTCTGGGCGAGGTTCACCTGCGCGTTCGCCGCCGATCCGGCCCAGACGATGGAAGGGTCGGAGGCCGAGACCGCCATGGTGAAGATGGTGAGCGCGTGCTGCGAGCCGTGGTAGGGCCCCAGCTTGGACATCACCGTGCTGCTGGGCAGCTCGTCCCCCAGCTCGAGGCCGCCCACCTCGCTCCAGCCGGTGAGCTCGTCGGCGCTGAGCCCGTCGGAGCTGTCCATGTCGGCGCTGTAGAACAGCCCGCCGTCTCCGCCGACCACGATCCGGGTGGTCTCGCTGGCGCCGTCCGTCTCGACGACGAAGCGCGCCGTCCAGGAGCCCAGCGTCGGCATGTCGCGCGTCACGTTGGTCCAGCTCGACCCGCCATCCACGCTGAGGAAGACGCCGCCCACGTCCGTTCCGGCGACCAGCGCGTCCGGCAGGCTGGGGTGGCGATCATAGTCGGTGACGCGCCCCATGCTGCCCATGCCGACGTACGCGAAGTCGTCCAGGGCGACCACGCTGAGCGTCCCACGCGCGCGGGTCGGGGTCGGCGCGGACGCGCGCTCGGCGGTGCAGCCGACCAGCAGCAGCCCGAGGAGAAGGGACATGGACGTCATGGAGCACCTCCGGCGCGTGAATGCAAACTTATGGCCGGGCGGCGCAAAGTCAAGATGGAACGAGCCAACTTGACCTTTGTGAGGACTTTGTGTTTTCTGATCCGACGCACCGGCCCTTGTCTCTGCCCGCAGTATCCTTACGTTTCCACGAGAGAGAGGGAGGGACGATGCTGGCGTTCATGCTCCTGGGCGCGCCCGCGCTCGGCGCGACCTGGACCGTTGGCGCCACCGGCGACTTCGCCAGCCTCGCCGAGGCCGTCGCGGGCGCCGCGGACGGCGACACCCTCTCTCTCGAGGCGGGGACCCACGCGGGCTGCGTGGACCTGGGCGGCAGGAGCCTGACCCTGCTGGGCGAGGCGGGCTCGGCGAGCACGCGGGTGGACGGCGCAGGCGCCTGCGAGGACGCGCTCTCCGCCCTGGCGGGCGAGGCGCTGACGATCCGCGGGATCACCCTGCTGAACAGCGGCGGACGCGGCCTGCGCCTGGGTGGCGGCGCCACGCTGAACGGCGAGGACCTCGTCATCAGCGACGCGGGGGCCGCGGGGCTGAACGGCGGCGGGCTCTATGCAGATGGCGGCGCCGTCGCCTTGCGCGACAGCGCGTTGACCGGCAACCGCGGCGAGCTGGGCGGCAACATCTTCCTCACCGGCGGCGCCAGCCTGACGCTGAGCGAGGTCGAGCTCTCGCTGGGCATGGCGACCAACGGCGGCGGCCTCTATGTCGACACGGATGAGCTCAGCAGCAGCCTGAGCTTCGAGCGCGTCAGCGTCTCGGCCAACACGGCCAGCTCGGCGGGCGCCGGCCTCTTCCTGGACCGCGGCACCACCCTGGACAGCCACGAGAGCACCTATGACGCCAACGTGGGCGTCACGACGAACGGCGTCGGGATCTATGGCCGCTCCGACGTCACCATCGCCAGCGTGGACGACACCTTCACCCAGAACGCCGCCAGCGACCTGGCCAGCGGCTACAGCGGCGGCGCCATCTACCTGGGCGCCCGCGCTGTGTTGGACGTCTCTGGCGGCCTCTTCCAGGACAACAGCGCCTATGAGGGCGGGGCGATCTTCCAACAGACCGACGGCGTGATCACCATCACCGACACGCTGTTCAGCGGAAACCGCTCCTTCGAGAACGGCGGCGCCGTTCATGGGTCGGACAACCTGACGCTCACCCTGAGCCTCACGGACTTCGACGACAACGACGCAGACTACGGAACCGGCGGCGCGATCGAGGTCCACGACGTGGGGGAGCTGACCGTCTCCGACGTGGACTTCAGCGACAACGACGCCGCGGAGGAGGGCGGAGCCGTCTACCTGGACTACGCGGTCAACGCCAGCTTCACGCGCGCGACCTTCAGCCGGAACACCGCGGGCGACGGCGACGGCGGGGCGCTGCGGCACGGCTTCTACGGCAGCCTGAGCGTGACGGAGTGCCGCTTCGACCAGAACACGGCCCGCGACGCAGGCGGCGCGGTCTACCTGGACTATCTGGCGGCTGAGGCAGTCTTTCTGGACGTCGTGTTCGCGGACAACACGAGCGAGCGCGGCGATGGAGGCGCCCTCTACGCCGAGGACTACGGCGATCTCAGCCTGGACGGGGTCCAGATCAGCGGCAGCAGCGCGGCCTACGACGGCGGCGGGCTCTACGCCTCGCTGTGGGGCGATCTGGAGATCGTGCGCTCCCGCTTCGAGG
>CAZKWG010000230.1:0-10333 GCA_964556105.1 uncultured Enterobacterales bacterium
CGCTGACCGCCCATCAGCTCGCCCTGCTCGTGGCCCTGGCCGAGCGCGCGGGACGCGTCCAGAGCCGCGACCAGCTCGTGGACGCCGTGGGCACCGACGGCGACGACCCCTGGGATCGCAGCATCGACGTGCACATCAGCCGAATCCGCGCCGCCATCGAGCGCGACCCGAAGAACCCCACGGTCATCAAGACCGTGCGCGGCGCCGGCTACGTCTTCGTGCCGCCGCGCGAGGAGGGCGCTTGAGGCGGCTCTACCTCCAGATCTACGCCACCTTCCTCGGGGTCGCCGCGCTGTGCGTCCTGCTGGCCGGCGGGCTGGCCAGCCTGTTCTGGGGCGACGGCCCGGAGGTGCCCGAGCCCGCGCGCGGCGCCGCCGCCTGGGTCGCGGACAGCCTGCCGCCCGCGGGGGATCCCGGCTTCGACGTGGCGCTTCAACGCGCGTCCGAGCGGCTGGCGCTGGACCTCACGCTCTGGGACCCTCAGGGCGTCCGCCTGGGCGCCACGGGAGAGCCCATCCCGGAGCGCTTCGGCCGCTGCGATGAGGAGGGCTGGATTCACCATCGCCGCACCAACGGCTTCCTCGTGCGGCTGGAGGACGGGCGCTGCATCGGGGCGAGCTACGCCGGCGCGAGACGCCGCCGCGAGCGCCACCTCGCCGGCCTGCTGGTCTTTCCCCTGATGTTCGGCGTGGTCGCGGCCGCCTGCTACCCCCTCGCCCGCCGCATCACCCGCCGCCTGGAATTGCTGCAACGCAGCATGGCCCAGCTCGGCCAGGGAGATCTCTCGGCGCGCGCTCCCGTGGACGGCTCGGACGAGGTCGCGCAGCTCTCCCACGCCTTCAATGACGCCGCCGCGCGCATCGAGGCCCTCGTCCTCTCCCAGCGCCGCGTCCTGGCCAGCGCCTCCCACGAGCTGCGCAGCCCGCTGGCCCGCCTGCGCGTCGCCCTCGAGCTGCTCGAGGTGGAGGACGCCGACCCCGACCGCCGCGCCACACAGCAGGAGGCGATCCGCGACATCGAGGAGCTCGACCAGCTCATCGGCGACGTCCTGCTCGGCGCCCGCCTGGAGGCCCGCGCGCTCACGCCCCGCAAGGAGCGCCTGGACCTGAGCGCGCTGCTCCGCGCCGAGGCGGCGCGCATCGACGCCACCTTCGCCGGCCCCGAGGTCACGATTCAGGCCGATCCCGCGCTGCTGCGCAGCCTGGCCCGCAACCTGCTGGAGAACGCCCGTCGCCACGGCGGCGGGGTGGTCGAGGTCGGGCTGGAGCCCGAGGCCAGCGGGGTGCGCGTCGTCGTCGCCGACCGCGGCGCGGGCGTCCCCGAGGCCGATCGCGAGCGCATCTTCGAGCCCTTCTACCGCGCGCCTGGCCACCGGGAGGCCGACGGCGGCGTCGGGCTGGGCCTCGCGCTGGTCCGCTGGATCGCCGAGGCCCACGGCGGCAGCGCGCGACACCTCCCTCGCGAGGGCGGCGGGAGCCGCTTCGAGGTGCTGCTGCCGAGAAGCTGAGCCGTGCTGCGGCTCGCGCTGCATCGGCCTATATTGGAGGGAGGAGGTCCCATGCTGACGCTACGCTCCCTCGCCCTGGTGTCGATCATCGTCCCCGCCTGCGCCGTGGACAAAGCCGAGACCGGCCAGGAGGAGCTGACCCTGTACGAGGGCGACGAGGCCGGCGAGTGCGCGGACGGCGCCGACAACGATCGCGACGGCCTCTTCGATTGTGGGGACAACGGCTGCTACGGCAGCGCCCTCTGCGAAGGCGGCGAAGGCGAGGGCGAGGGCGAGGCCACGGGCGAAGGCGAGGGCGAGGGCGAGGGTGAGGGCGAGGGCGAGGGCGAGGGTGAGGGCGAGGGCGAGGGCGAGGGCGAGGGCGAAGAGGACGCCATCGCCGCGGACTTCACGTCGTTCACGCTCGAGTACAGCTTCACCTGGGACTTCGACGCAGCCTACGACGCCGTCATCGAGAGCTGGGGGCTCTCGGACTGCACGTCCGTGTACGCGGGCGCGGGCGAGCAGATCGCCGCCGAGGGCGAGCGCGTCACCTATGATGGCACCTGGAGCCTGAGCGGCGGCGACTGCTCCGAGGCCCAGTCCGATCCCGCCTCCGTCGTCTGGTACGACGAGCGCGAAGGGGAGGCCTACGCCACCTTCTACTTCGCCGACGATCTCAGCACGCTCAACGACTGGCTGCAGCACCGGGACGAGGAGGACATCGAGCCGCTCGAGGACGCGACCACCAACAAGCAGTGGTACATCACCGACATGTACGCGGAGTTCGACGCCGACTCCGGGGTGGCGACCTACTACCTCGAGGAGGAGACCAGCATCGAGGGGCTGATCCCGCTCCTGTTGACCCATGAGCTCACGGTGACCTTCTCGCGGTGATAGATCCGCGCGAAGGAGGTCTCTCGTGGCCTGGACGCTCGCGACGCTGAACCTGAACGGCATCCGCTCCGCCACCCGTCGTGGCTTCCGGGACTGGCTCGCCCGCGCGCAGCCCGATGTGCTGTGCCTGCAGGAGCTGCGCATCCAGCGCGCGGAGATGGACGCTGGGCACCAGCCCCCCGAGGGCTGGCACGCCGTTCAGATGGACGCGCTGAAGAAGGGCTACGCCGGCACGGCGATCTGGAGCCAGAAGACACCGAAGTCTACCGATGTCGGCTGCGGGCTGGACTGGGCGGACGAGGAGGGTCGGATGGTGCGCATGGAGCTGCCGGAGGCCACCGTGATCAGCGCCTACCTGCCCAGCGGCTCCTCCGGGCCGGAGCGGCAGGCGCGCAAGGACGCCTTCCTGGCCTTCTTCATCGGCGAGACGGAGAAGCTCCTGGCGAGCGGGCGCCCCGTCGTCATCTGCGGCGACTACAACATCGCCCATCGCGAGATCGACATCCACGACCCGAAGGGGAACGCCAAGAATTCTGGCTTCCTCCCCCACGAGCGCGCCTGGATGGACGCGCTGCTCGCCCAGGGCTGGGTGGACCTCTTCCGCTACCGCAACCCGGTGGAGCGCTCCTACTCCTGGTGGTCGAACCGCGGGCAGGCGCGGGCCAACGACAAGGGCTGGCGCCTGGACTACCTGGTCGCCAGCCCGGAGCTCGCGGCGCACGCCGAGCTGAGCTGGATCGACAAGGGCGCGAACCTCTCGGATCACGCCCCCGTGCTGGTGCGGTTCGGCGACGGGATCGCCCCGCCGCCGCCTACTCCTGAACCAGCAGCAGCGTCGTCAGGATCGGGATCCCGGAGCCGGCGTCGGACGTGATGCTGGTGGCGCCGACGGTGGCGGTGCCGCCGTCGAGCCAGGCGTGGTCGTCATAGGAGGCCGCGTAGATCTTCAGCGAGGCGCCCTCGGTCAGGCCGAAGGTGTTGTTCACGGTGAACGACCACTTCGGGTCGATCTCCGCCTCGAACAGACCCAGGTACCACATCGCGACCACCGTGCCGGTGATCCCGTCCGTGGGCAGCGTGCCGTCCACCTCGACCGAGACGCCAGCGATGTAGGGGTCGGTCGAGGGCGAATTCGCGTTCGGGGTCAGGCCGGCAGGATCGGCCAGGACGACCAGATCGCCGTCCAGGGTGACCTCCATCGCCGCGTCCAGCATCTGCTTGTCAGCGAAGGCGGGGATGACCAGCTTGCCCGACAGCGCACGATCCTCGGCCACGCCGAGGGTGAGCGGCGCCAACGGCGTGGCGTAGTCATCCTGCTGGCCGAGCGCGACGATCTCGAAGGAGTGGGTCTCCGGATCGACCTCGGGGAACGTATAGACGCCCGCGCTGTCCGGTGAGCGCGACAGGCAGACGTCGAAGCACAGCCGCGCCTGAACGCCGCTCGAGGCGGCGGTGCCGTCCTCCCAGACCAGGGAGCCCGTCAGCGAGGCCGCGTTCGGGTCCTCGGTGTCGGTGTCCGTGTCCGTGTCGGTGTCCGTGTCGGTGTCCGTGTCGGTGTCCGTGTCGGTGTCCGTGTCCGCCGGCTCGCCGCTGTCCGTGCCGGACTCCTTCCCCGTGCACGACGTGAGCAGGGACGCCAGCGTGAGGCTCCACAGTCCAAGAGTGCGCATGTCTCCTCCTCAGGACGCGTGCTTGACCATGAGGTCGGCGAGGCGCGGCATGGCCACGCCGATGTGGTCCACGCCCATCGGGCGCAGCTTCTCATAGGCGCCCTTGAGCACCTTGTGCGGGGTCCGCTTCGCGCGCTCGTCGGTGATGCCCAGCAGCGCGTTGGCGATCTCCGACTTCTTGCCGCTGAAGAAGACGCGCGGGTTGGCCTTCTGCGCCTGGCACTCCTGCCAGAAGGGGTCCACCTTCGCCGAGAAGTCGTCCAGGAGGCCGTCCATCGCCGCCTGAATCATGCCCGGCCTGAGCCCCTTGACGGTGCCGTAGGCGGCCTTGATCGCCAGCCCCGAGAGGCCAGACTTGTCCGAGACCTCGCCGTCGATGAGCGTGGCGCAGTCGTCTACGATCTGCTTGCGCTTGCCTGCGTCCTTGATGACCTCGACCAGAGAGCCCATGTCGTCCCCTCCTCACATTCCGGGTGGCGGACACTTGGGCACGCCGGCGTTTCCGCCGAGCTCGCGCATCCAGGTGCCGATGTACTGTTTCGCGTAGCAGGAGTATCCGCTACCCCGAAGCGCCTTCTGGAGACAGGCGAAGCTCGCCTCCCAGTCGCGATCGTTCTGAGCGCGGATGATGTCGGTGCCCGGGACCTGATCCGGGAGCCCGCGGTCCAGGTAGGTCGCGAGCCAGAAGGGGATGGCGTCGCAGAGGATCTTCCCCGACTCGTCGGCGGGCGAGCTCTTGACGACGTCGAGCAGGGCCTGACGGACGGTCGGGTCGTCCTCCTCGAGGAGCATCCGCTTGCGCAGGCAGGCGAGATCAGCCGCCTCACGGGTGCCGCGGAATCCGCCCACGGCGGCCAGGCGGACCTCGGGGGCCTCGTCCTCCAGCATCATCTTGCAGGCGAGCTCCGCCGACTCCGGGCTCTTCGACTGACGCGCCGCGGCCAGCGCCGCTCCGCGCACGGCGCCCTCAGCGTCCGTGGTCGCCACCTTGACCAGCTCGGCGACGACCGACGCGTCCGTGGTCGCCACGCCACCCAGCGCGCCGGCCGCGGCCGCGCGCACGTCCTTCTCCGGATCGGCCAGCAAGGAGATCAGCGCGTCCTTCTGCGTCGCGTCGCCGACGAAGGCCTCGATGGCCTGCTTGCGCATCGCGGCGTCGCCGGGAGCGCGGGCGATCTCGAGCAGGGTGGAGCGCGCGATCGGCGCCTTCGTCCTGCCGAGGAAGCCGATCGCCTTGTCGCGGTCCACCAGGTCTGGCGTCGCGGCGAGCTCGGCGAGGCAGCGCACCGCCTCGTCCCGCGTGGCTCCGCGCATGCCCTCCGCCACCGCCTTGTCCCACTTGCCGTCCTGGCCCTTGACCCCCTCGCAGAGGCAGTCCTCGACCACGTTCTCGGGCACGGGCACGAGCTGCTGCGCCGTGTAGGTGCGCAGCTCCGCGTCCTCCTTCATGCGCAGGCCCACGCAGACCGTCTTGTAGTCGCCCTTGGCCATCGCCTGGTCGACCTCCACGCGCTCTACCCAGCTCCGCTCGAACAGGTTGCAGGCGGACAGCAGCGGGAGCAGGGCGAGCCAGCGCATCGAACCTCCGGCGAGAGCGGCCTACGATAGCGCAATTCCGCGACCGCGGCGAGCGGCTCAGGGCGCGTGGACGTAATCCACGGACCCCTCTCCGTCGGCGATGTAGACGTTCGCCGGAGGCAACAGCCCGCCGATCCCGGCGACGAGATCCCGAGGCTGGCCGAGAAAGCGGGCGTAGATGCTGGCGACGCCGCCCTCGACCTGCATCAGCGTCGGGTCCTCTCCGGCCGCGACCCAGACCCGGCCGCGGTGGTCGCGCGCGACGGCGCGCGGCGAGACCAGATCGTGCGCCAGCGTCCGCTTCTCCGCGGGGGTCACGGCCAGCACGCTCGTCCCGGCGACCACCAGCGCGTAATCGCAGCCCTCTCCGCCCCCCAGGGTCACCGCGCGGAGATCGGGCAGGTCCATCGCCCAGGCCCAGGTCTCGCCGGTCTCCGGACTCCAGGCCGTGATCTCGTCCTTGCCCGCCAGAAGCACGCTGCCGTCGCACCAGGCCTGAAGATCGACCACCCCCGGCGCGGGGAGCGTGCCCTGCACCACCAGCGGCTGGCCCGCATCGGGCAGCGCCCCCCAATGGATCTGCCCCCGGCCGAGCACGTAGAGGGTCCTGGGGTGGGCCGTGACGACGTCCGCCGGCCCCTCGAAGATCAAGGTCTGAGCGCCCTCACCGTCGATCTCGAAGGTGCCCTTCTCGCTCGCGGCGAACAGGCTCAACCGCCCCGTGTGGCAGATGGAGCGCACGCTGCCGAGCCCGGTGGAGAGCTGGTAGGGCGCCTCCAGCAGCGCGCCCATACAGCCCGCGCCGCCGAGCCCGAACAGCAGGAGCCTCGGTGCTGCCCTCAGAGGCGCTCCTTGATCGCCCGCGCCAGGGGGAGCACGTCCTCGAGCCGGATGCTGCCGTAGCTGAGGCGGAGGGCGCCGGCCTCGGCGAAGGACACGACGCCCACGCTGGCCTCGGCGATCAGCCTGCGGCGCATGGCGTCGGGGTCTCCGGGCACCGGGACGAGCGCGAAGAAGCCGCTGTTGAACGGCCAGCAAGGCACATCTTCGCTCAGCAGCGCGTCCTTGAGGGCGCGGTAGCGAGCGCCGATCTCCGCGAGCACCTTGGCGCGCTGCGCGTGAAACTCTGGGTGCGCCAGGGCCAGGCGCACCAGGGTCTGCGAGACGGTGTTCACCGACGAGACCGAGGATCGCAGCAGCCCCTTCGCCTTCTCGGCCAGCGCGTCGGCCCCCGGACCCTCGCCCCCGAAGGAGATGAAGCCGAGGCGCGCGCCGAAGAAGAAGAGCTCCTTGGTGGCGCCGTCCAGCTTCACCGTCGCGATGCGATCCGTCGCCTGTCCCGCGAGCGCGTAGAAGGGGCTGTAGGGGATGAGCCCCGGCTCCCAGGTCATGTCCTGGTAGGCGTCATCGAAGACCACCACCAGCGGCCCAGGCTGGCGCAGCAGCAGGGCGACCAGCGCCTCGCCCTCGGCCACGGTAGGAGTGTAACCCGTTGGATTTCCTGGAAAATTCAGCAGGAGCAGGCCCTTGCCCCCGATCGCGTCCAGCGCGTCGGAGAGGCCCTGAAGATCGAGCCCACGCTCGTCCGACGAGGGGTAGGTGTGGATGTTGGCGCCCCGCCGGACCCCAAACACCTGCTTGTAGTTCCCCCACGAGGGTCGCGGGATGAGGACGTCCGTGCCCACGTCGCAGAAGAGATCCCCGACCAGGCTGAGCCCCTGCGTGATCCCGGCCGTCGCCAGCGGCAGGGTCACGGGCACCGCGGCGCGCGCACGAATCCGCTCCTGCCAGAGCTGCCGCAGGGCAGGCTGGCCTCCCTGCGGGGCGTACAGGAAGACCTGCGCGGGATCGAGACCCTGGAAGTGCTCGGCGATGATGGGCAAGGCCAGCGGGGCGCCCCGCCCGTCCGTCACCTCGCCGATCGTCGCGTTGATCTTGCACCCTCGCGCGTCGGACGACTGGGCGGGGATGTCGATCGGGAAGTACGCGCGGCGACCGAGCGCCGAGAGCGCGCGCCCTGCGGCAGGCTGATGTTCGTCGATGAGGGCGTTCAGGCGCGCGGAAGGATCCATGCGCCCTATCGTAATCGAATCAGGCCCTGATTGTCTCCCGAGCGGCTGTGACAACTCAGCGGATCGGTTAGCCAGGAGGGGTGAAGAAGCTCACCCCTCCCGTTGAAGACTTCCTCGTCACCACCGAGCCGTTCTACCTGCCTACGGGCACGGAGGTGGCGCTCTTCGAGTCCGCCTGGCGCGCGGGCATCCCCGCGGCGCTCAAGGGGCCGACGGGCTGCGGGAAGACGCGCTTCGTCTCCTATATGGCGTGGAAGCTGGGCAGGCCGCTGGTCACCGTCTCCTGCCACGAGGACCTCACGGCGAGCGACCTCGTCGGCCGCTACCTCATTCAAGGGGACGAGACGCTCTGGGTCGATGGCCCGCTGACCGCGGCGGTCCGCCACGGCGCGATCCTCTACCTGGACGAGGTGGTGGAGGCGCGGAAGGACACCATCGTCGTCATCCACCCGCTCGCCGACCACCGGCGGGTGCTGACCATCGACAAGCTCGCGCAGGTCCTGAAGGCGCCGGACGAGTTCATGCTCGTCGTGAGCTACAACCCCGGCTACCAGAGCGTGCTCAAGGAGATGAAGCAGTCCACGCGGCAGCGCTTCGTCTCGATGGACTTCGAGTACCCACCGCCCGAGAACGAGCGCAAGGTGGTGGTCGCCGAGTCCGGCGTCAACGCCGACATCGCCGGTCGCCTGGTGAAGATCGGGGAGAAGATCCGCAACCTCACGGATCGTGGGCTGGAGGAAGGGGTCAGCACCCGCCTCCTGGTCTATGCCGCCCGCCTCATCGCCCAGGGCATCACGCCGCGCGAGAGCTGCGAGGCGGCGTTCACCCGCGCGCTCACCGACGATCCCGACCTCCAGGCGTCCATCCGCGAGGTCGTGGCGGACTTCTTCTGAGGCGCGCCTCTGGGGGTGTCGATGTGGCCATGGTCGCGCAAGAAGCCGGCGAACCCTGATCCGGACGCCATGGCCGCCGCGGGCGATCTGGCCGGCCTCACCCGGGCGCTGGGCGACGCCGATCTGATCGTGCGACAGCGGGCGCGCGCCGCGATGGTGCGCCTGCGCGCGCAGGACGCGCTGATCTCCGTGCTTCGCGAGGACCGGCGGGGGGAGGCGCGGGAGATGGCGCTCCTCGCCCTCCAGGAGCTCGCGCCGCCCCAGCTCGAGGCCGCCCTCAGCGCGGCGCTGGAGGACGCCGACGGCCACATTCGGGGGCTGGCGGCCGACATGGGGGCCCGACCCGCGCGCGCCGAGCCGGACGCCCTGGGCAGCCCGGAGGCCGTGTCAGCCCTTCGAAACCTGGGCGCCGCGGGCCTGCCCGCCGCGCTGGCGCTGCTGGGCCGACCCGACGCCGCCGTGCGCCGCGCCGCCGCCGACGTGGTCGTCACCCTGGCCTGCGCCGCGAAGCCTCCACCTCCACCCGCGCTCGCGGACGCCATCCTCGCCCTGGAGCGCGACCCCGACCCGGGGGTGCGCGCGACCGCCGCGGGCGGGATGTCCGCGCTCGGCAAGCCGGGAGCGGCCGCGCTGCGCCGACTGCTCTCCGACCGCGACCCCCTCCCCCGTCAGGCCGCTGCGCTGGCCCTCTCGGCCGCCGGCGGGACCGCGTCCATCCCAGAGCTCCGCGCCGCGCTTGGCCGCGGAGAGTGGGCCGCCGCCAGAGCGCTCGGTCAGCTTCGCGCCCGCGACGCGGTGCCCGATCTGATCGCCGCGCTGCGCGACCCACGCGTGGGAGCCGTGGCCGCCGAGGCGCTGGCCGAGATCGGAGACCGCCGCGCGATCCCAGCGATCTACGCCTATATCGCGGAGGCGCCACCCCCGAGCGGCCCCGATGGCGACCCCGACCCGGCGGAGATCGCGCGCGCCGCCCTGCGCAGGCTGGGCCGCTGAGGCAGGCCGACCGCTCGTCGTCGATTCAAACGACGGTCTGGCGCTCTTCCTCTTTCAGCCTGGCGCTGAACGGGATGACCTCGGAGGAGGGCATGTTCGCGGCGACGGCGCGCAGACCGGGCATGAAGTCCCGGCAGGTCTCCAGCACCGTGCGGATCGCCCGGTCCAGCCCCTCTTCGCTCATCCCGCCGTCACCCTCGCGCGGCACGACCCAGCGGAAATAGACCGTGTTCCGGTCGTGATCGTAGCCGAAGCCCGGCAGGACCAGCTGATGGTTCACCCGCACCAGCGCGTCGGCGATCTCGGCCACCCGATCCGGGTGGACGTCCACCGCCAGCGGCTGGATGACGTGCATGAGCGTCGCGCGTGGATCCCAGACGATCACGGCGAGGTGCTGCTCGCCGCGAATGTAGGTGGGGATCTCGAGCACCTGGCGCTCGTCATCCGCGCGCACGGGGATGTTGCGACCTTCCAGGAAGGTCTTCAGCTCAGCAAAGGACTGTAGCAACCGGCGCTCCTACCAGCTCGTGACGAAGTCCCAGGCCTTGCCCGCGCCGTCGGCGATGGCGCTGCCCGCCGAAGAGATCCCGCTGCCGATGGCGCTGCCAACGGCGCCCACCCCGTCCACGACCGCGCCGCCCGCGCTGGCGAGGCCATTGCCCACCCAGGCCGCGCCGTCCGCCACCGCGCTGCCCGCGCTGGCGCGGCCGTCGCCCACCCAGGCCGCGCCGTCGGAGATCGCGC
>CAZKWG010000231.1:0-10325 GCA_964556105.1 uncultured Enterobacterales bacterium
AGCTCGGGAAGGTCCGCGGCGGAGGGCTCGGGCGACGGGGCCGGCGGGGCGGCGCGACCTTCTTCACCTTTCGCACGGGCGGCGCCTTGGGGGGGGGGGCGTGCGCGCCAGCGCTCCGTAGCGGCGCTCGGCCTCCTCGGCGCTGAGCACCTCGGAGACGGGCGCGGCGGGGGCGGGCTCGGGCCGCGGGGTGGAGGGCTTCGGCGCCCTGGGCTTCGGCGCCTTGACGGGCTTGGGCGGCTTCGCCTTCGGAGGCGCTCTCTTTGGAGGCTCCTGGGCCTTGCGGGCGGGCTCCGCCTTCGTCTTCTCGGCCCCCTTCCCAGGCGCGGGCGCCTTCTTCGGCTCGTCACCAAAGAAGTCGGCCTCGTCCTTGGCCGGGGTGTCGACGTTCGACGTGGACTTCTTGAACGGCCGCAGCAGCCAGTCCAGCAGACCCATGGGGAGCTCCCTCGAGAGCGCCCCTCTTATCGGGTTCTGGGGGAGCGCGGGGGAGCGTCGTGCCATGTGCGAAATCACACGGGGCTCTGGGTCATAACAAGCATATGAAATACCTGTTATGGGCGCGATGAGCGGACGACTTCTTCGATAATGCCGTTTTTATGGTTAATCTCTAAAACAGGTATATTTGGTACGCATTTTGCAGTAGCTCTGGGCAGGCCCGCGTGCCCGCCTGTGGCCACGCTCAACCTCGCGGAGAAATGGCGATGACGACCCGCACCCTCCTCTCTTCGGTCCTGTTGGCCGCGCTCTCCTCCTGCCAGCCCGCCCCGCCACCGCAGCCGAGCGGCCCCGCGGCGCCGGACAACCGGCTGGGCTCGGTGCCGGCGCCCTCCTCGTTGACGGTGCCGCAGGGCGCGCCCATCGAGGCCGTGATCACCAGCGCCCCCGCCGTCCCGCCGCCGACGAACCGCGCGGCGCCCGCCCGGGTCGTGGTCAAGCTCGAGGTCAAGGAGGTCACGAAGCCCATCTCCGAGGGCGTGGACTACACGTTCTGGACCTTCGGCGGGGACGTGCCGGGCAAGTTCATCCGCGTGCGCGCCGGGGACCTGGTGGAGTTCCACCTGCAGAATCACCCCGACAACAAGATGCCGCACAACATCGACCTGCACGCGGTCACCGGGCCCGGCGGCGGCGCGGCCAGCAGCTTCACCGCCCCCGGCCACGAGAGCCAGTTCAGCTTCACGGCGCTCAACCCGGGCCTCTACGTCTACCACTGCGCGACGGCCCCGGTCGGCATGCACGTCGCCAACGGCATGTACGGCCTCATCCTGGTCGAGCCCCCCGAGGGCCTGCCCAAGGTGGACCACGAATTCTACGTGATGCAAGGCGACTTCTACACGGTGGGCAAGTACCGCGAGAAGGGGCTCCAGCCCTTCGACATGCAGAAGGCCATCGAAGAGAACGCGACCTACGTGGTCTTCAACGGCGCCGAGGGCGCGCTGACCGGCGACAAGGCGCTCACGGCCAGGGTCGGCGAGACCGTGCGCATGTACATCGGCAACGGCGGCCCCAACCTGGTCAGCTCCTTCCACGTCATCGGCGAGATCTTCGATCGCGTCTACACCGAGGGCGGGCTGCGCTTCCAGGAGCAGGTGCAGACCACGCTGGTCCCGGCCGGCGGATCGGCGATGGTGGAGTTCACGTTCGAGGTGCCGGGCACCTACATCATGGTGGACCACTCGATCTTCCGCGCCTTCAACAAGGGCGCCATCGGGATGATCAAGGTCCTTGGTCCGGAGAACAAGGCGGTCTACTCGGGCAAGGAGGTGGACCAGGTCTACCTGTCCGACCTCGCGGCCTCGGGGAGCTCGGTCGTCAGCACGGCGACGGCCAACGCCGCCAGCGGCACGCTGAGCAAGGAGGACGCGATCAAGGCGGGCGAGCAGCTCTTCGCCGGCACCTGCTCCACCTGCCACCAGAGCAACGGCCAGGGGATCGAGGGCGTCTTCCCGCCGCTGGCCGGCTCGGACTACCTGGCGGCGGACACGACGCGGGCCATCGGCGTCGTGCTCAACGGGCTGAGCGGCGAGGTGACGGTCAACGGCAAGTCCTACAGCTCCGTCATGCCGCCGATGAGCCAGCTCAACGACGACGAGGTGGCCTACATCCTCACCTATGTCACGAACGCCTGGGGCAACCAGGGCGCGGCCGTCACCGCGGAGCAGGTCCGCGGCGTCCGTCAGGCCACCCAACGTCCGCCCGGCGCGGCGCACTGAGGAGGGGCGATGCGGTCGATCTTCGCCCTCTGTTCGCTCGTCCTCGCGGTCGCCACAGGCGCCGCGGAGACCCCGCGCGCGACCGTGGGTCCGGGGCTGTACCGACCGCTCTACCCCACCAGCGAGGCGGAGGCGGAGATCCGGGTCCCCGCCTTCCAGCTGGACGTCCTGCCGGTGACGAACGCCCAGTTTCTGAGCTTCGTGCTCGCGGATCCGGCGTGGCGGCGCGACTCGATCCCCAGCCTCTACGCGGACGAGGGCTACCTGAGCCACTGGGCGACACCGACCACGCTGGGCCCGTCGGTGGAGGCTTCCGCGCCCGTGACGCGGGTGAGCTGGTTCGCGGCGAGAGCGTACTGCGCCGCGCGCGGCGCCCGCCTGCCCGACGAGGCGGAGTGGGAGCTGGCGGCGGCGGCCAGCGAGACGAGCCCAGACGGCCTCCGCGATCCCGTCTTTCTGGCGAAGATCCTGGACTGGTACAGCACGCCCAGCGGCGCGCTGGGCCCGGTGGGGCAGGGCGAGCCCAACTTCTGGGGCGTGCACGATCTGCACGGGAGCGTCTGGGAGTGGATCGAGGACTACAACAGCGCGCTCATCGCGGTGGACAACCGCCAGGACGGCGGCGCCGACAAGATGCAGTTCTGTGGAGCCGGCGCGCTGTCGGCCAAAGACAAACAGGACTACGCGGCCTTCATGCGGGTGGCCTTCCGCAGCTCGCTCGAGGCTCGCTTCACCGCTCGTAACCTCGGCTTTCGTTGCGCGCGACAGCCTCTGGAGGCTCGATGATGTTCACCTTTCTGCTCCTCCTTACAGCCTGCGGCCCGTCTCCCGAGGCGACCGCGCCGGCCGCGACGCCGGCGCCCGCCGCCCACGATCACGCCGCGATGGGGCACGACGGCCACGCGGGCCACGCTCCCCTGCCCGCCGCCGAGCCGATCACGGGCGCCTCGATCTACCAGCTCCCCGTGGCGCTGACCGACGCCACGGGCGCCGCGGCGAAGCTCGATCTCTGGGCGGGACACCCGGTGCTGGTCGCGATGATCTACACCTCGTGCGCGGCCGCCTGCCCGCTCATCATCAGCGAGATGAAGGCCATAGACCAGGCCCTCTCGCCCGCCGCCCGCGCCGAGCAGCGCTACCTGCTGATCAGCATGGACCCGGCGCGCGACACGCCGGCCGCGCTGGCGGAGATGTCCTCTCGACACAATCTGGACGAACGTTGGGCGGCGCTGGGCTCCGACGAAGACGGCGTGCGGCAGATCGCCGCCGTCCTCGGCGTCCGCTACCGCCCGCTGCCCGAGGGTGGCTTCAACCACAGCGCCGTCCTGACCCTGCTCGACCGTGAGGGGCAGATCGCCCAACGTATCGACGGCCTCGGGCAGGCCAACGCCGCGCTCGTCGCGCGCGCCGACGCCCTCGCCAGGCATCAACCCTGAGACTCCAACCCTGAGACTCCAACCCCCCGGAGGTGAGCGGCATGCTCTCCAAATCACAAGCACGAACGTTCTTTCTTGGGTTCACTGTGTTGTTCTCGGGGGTCTTCCTCGCGCTCACCGTGGACTCGATTCGACAGGTCCCGGCCCGCTCCCATGAGGACAAGATGACGGCGCAGGTCGTCGCGGGCAAGACGCTCTGGGACGAGAACAACTGTATGGGCTGTCACACCATCCTCGGCGAGGGCGCCTACTACGCGCCGGAGCTCACGAAGGTGGTCGAGCGGCGCGGCGCGGACTGGATGCGCGCCTTCTTGAAGGATCCGCAGGCCATGTACCCCGGGCGTCGAAAGATGATCCAGTATGACTTCACCGACCAGGAGATCGAGGCGCTGATCGCCTTCTTCGGCTGGATCGGCGAGATCGACACGAACGGCTTCCCGAGGAAGCCGGACATGAACACGTCCGGCTTCATCAACGCCGCCGCCGCCTCCGTCGCGCCCCCTGTCTCGGCTCGCCCCGAGGTGCTCGCCAGCGCGCCCCCCACCTTCACCACCCTCTGCATGAGCTGTCACGCCGTGGCGGGCCGGGGCGGGGTGGTCGGGCCGGCGCTGGACGGCGTCGGCGGCCGCTTCACGGCGGAGAAGCTGGACACCTGGCTGAGCGATCCGCAGTCGGTCAAGCCGGGCACGGCCATGCCCAAGCTGCCGCTGGACGAGCCGACCCGCGCGGCGCTCGTCTCCTGGCTCATGACGCTGAACTGAGACCACCACCTGTTACAACCCGGGATATCCGATGACCTACAAGTCCCAGAAGGTGGCCTGGCTCTTCTTCGCCACCTCGATGCTCCTGCTCACCTTGCAGATCGTCTATGGCTTCATCATGGGCTTCGCCCACATGGGCTACGACGTCCTGCACGACTGGATCCCATTCAACGCCGCGCGCGCCGTCCACACCAACCTGCTGGTGGTCTGGCTGCTCAGCGGCTTCATGGGCGCCGCTTACTACATCATCCCCGAGGAGGCCCAGCGCGAGCTGTTCAGCGTGCGCGCGGCGATCGTGCAGTGGGCCAGCCTGGTCCTCGTCGGCGTCACCGCCGTGATCGGCTTCCACTTCAACTGGTGGGAGGGCCGCAAGTTCCTGGAGATCCCGCGCCCGCTGGACTACCTCGTCGTCGTCAACGTGCTGCTCTTCATCGGCAACATCGGCGTCACGGCGCTCAAGGGGCGGCGCTTCACCACCACGGGCATTGTGTTGCTCACCGGCCTGCTCAGCGCCGCGCTGCTCTATCTGCCGGGCATGATCACCTTCGACAGCCAGGTGCTGGACAGCTACTTCCGCTGGTGGGTGGTCCATCTGTGGGTGGAGGGCGTATGGGAGCTGATCATGGGCGCTATCCTCAGCTTCCTGCTGATCAAGCTGACGGGTGTTGACCGCGAGGTCATCGAGAAGTGGTTGTATGTGATCGTCGGCCTGACCTTCATCTCCGGCATCCTCGGCACCGGCCACCACTACTACTGGATTGGGACCCCCGCCTACTGGAAGATGGTCGGCGGCGTGTTCTCCGCGCTGGAGCCGGCGGCCTTCCTCGGCATGGCGCTGTACACGGTCGCGATGTCGCGCCGCGGCGGCAAGCCGGTGGAGAACCGGGTCGCCCTGCTCTGGACGGTCGGCTGCGGGATCATGAGCTTCGTCGGCGCGGGCTTTCTGGGCTTCGCCCACACGCTGCCGCAGGTGAACATCTGGACGCACGGCACGCTGGTCACCGCCATGCACGGGCACCTCGCCTTCTGGGGCGCGTATGCGATGGTCGTGCTGGCGATCATCAGCTACGCCCTCCCCCAGCTCACCGGGCGCAAGCTCCACAAGAGCTGGATTCCCGAGTGGGCCTTCTGGACGGCCAACATCGGCATGGCGGGCATGACCGGCGCCTTCGCCGTCGCGGGCATCGCGCAGGTCTACCTGGAGCGGCGCATGGGCATGGACTTCCTCGCCGCGCAGGAGGCGATCGCCGTTCACTTCTTCGGCCTCGTCCTCGCCGCGAGCCTGTTCACCGTCGGCATCGCGTTGTTCATCTGGCACTTCATCCGCCACGGGCTGCCCAGCGACGAGGCCATCCTCGGCCCCGGCGCGGACGCCACGCCGGTAGAGGGAGCCTACGCAAAATGAGCGCCATCACCCCCGCGATCGAGCGCACGGTCACCCTCCCCTGGTATCGCCCCGTCGGCTCCGAGTGTCAGCTCTTCGAGCAGGCCTGGCGCGAGGGACTCCCCCTCCTGCTCAAGGGCCCGACCGGCTGCGGGAAGAGCCGCCTGGTCGAGCACATGGCGGCGAAGCTGGGCCGGCCGCTGGTCACCGTCGCCTGCCACGACGAGACCAGCGCGGTGGACCTGGTGGGGCGCTATCTCGTGCGCGGCAGCGAGACCGTCTGGGTCGATGGCCCGGTCACGCGGGCCGTCCGCCAGGGCGCGATCCTCTACCTGGACGAGCTGGCGGAGGCCCGGCCGGACGTGGTCGTCGTCCTCCACCCGCTCACCGACCACCGCCGCCGCCTCTTCGTCGAGCGCCACGACGAGGAGGTGGAGGCCGCCCCCGGCTTCGGGCTGGTGGTCAGCTTCAACCCCGGCTATCAGCGGGGCCTGAAGGAGCTCAAGCCCAGCACCCGTCAGCGTTTCATCGCGTTACACTTCGATTATCCGGCGCCCGACGTCGAGCGCGAGATCCTGCGCGGCGAGACCGGCTGCGACGAGGCCACGGCGAAGCGCCTGGTCTCGCTGGCCGGCCGCATGCGCGGCCTCAAGGATCTCGGTCTGGCCGAGCTGCCCAGCACCCGCCTGCTGGTGGACGCCGCGCGGATCATCCGCTCGGGGCTCCCGCCGCGCCTGGCCTGTGAGGCCGCCATCGTCGAGCCGCTGACCGATGACCGCGAGGTGGCCGCCGCCCTGCGCGATCTCGTCGCGCTGGCCTTCTGAGGGCGCGATGACTGACCACGACCGCGCGCCGCGCCTGGATCTGGAGTGGGAGGAGCGGGTCTTCGCCGGGCTGATCTGGCTCTGGCGGAGGCTCTTCCCCGCCGCGGCGCCGCTCACGCGCCCCGGGGCCGTCCACCTCGCCGATCATGAGCCTCCTCTGCGCATGCTCGCCAGCCTGATCGCTGGAGAGCCGATGCGCGTCCTGCCCGCTCAGGGCGAGGGCGGGGTGCGCGGGAGCGACCTGCTGCTGCCCGCCGTGGTGGACCTCGCTGAGACGGAGGACTACAACCGGCAGTTGTATGTGCTGCGGGTGGCGGTGGGCGCGGCGATCCGTCGCCAGCGCAGGGCTGGCCAGAACGGGAAGAGGGAGCCGGGCCCCGACGCGCTCGCCTGGCTGGACGAGGTGCTCCCTGGCTTCGGGGAGCGTCTCGCCGAGGCGCGGGCCTGGGTGCAGGCGCCGGACGCGCTCGACGCCTGGCTGCGCGGGGTGATCATCCCTGCTGTAGCCGATGTTACAAGTCCATTATCGGCAGGTGATGACCCCGCGGCCCAACCCTCGACCGGCACCGAGCGCGAGGGCCGCCCCATCGACGAGGTCCGGCGCATCACGCTCGATGAGGAGAAGGCGCGCGAGCAGGTGCTGGTCCACACCTTCGAGAAGGTGGAGACCGCCGACAGCCACGGCGGCGAGCTGCGCAAGATGGACGGCTCCGATGAGCTGGACGAGCACGCCGAGGCGCTGGACGAGGTGGACCTGCGCGACCTCATCCGCGGCGGGGAGCAGGCGCAGAGCGTCTACCGCGCCGAGGTCGGGCTGGAGGCCGATATCCCCGATGTAACGGCCGAGATCCCGGGAGAGCTCGGCATCTCCTACGACGAGTGGGATGGGCGCGCCGTCCGCTACCGGCCGGGCTGGTGCACGGTCTACCCGACCCCGGTCAGGGGCGGGGACCTCGCCTGGAGCGGCGCCGCCCTGCTCCGTCACGCGCGCCTCGTCGACCGACTGCGACGGGCCCTGGAGCGCCACCGCACCCGCCTCGCCACCATCGGACGGCAGCGGGATGGCGAGGAGGTGGACATCGACGCGCTGCTGGACGAGCTGGCCCTGCGCCAGGCCGGGCAGGGTGGTGGAGATCGGCTGTACACGCGGCGGATCCGTCGTCGGCGCGATCACGCCACCACGGTCCTGCTGGACGTCTCCCTCTCGTCCGACGCCTGGGTGGGCGGGCAGCGGGTGCTGGACGTCGCGCGGGAGGCCGTCCTCGTGCTGGGCGAGGTGGCCGACGCGCTGGGCGATCCACTCCAGGTTCTGGCCTTCGCCAGCCACACCCGCAACCGCTGCCGCGTCTGGGAGCTTCGCGGCTGGAAGGAGCCCTGGAGCGTCGGCCGTGCCCGCCTCGGCCTGCTCCACCCCCAGGGCTACACCCGCATCGGGCCCGCCCTGCGCCACGCCACCGCCGAGCTGCTCCGCGTGCCCGCCGACCGGCGCCTGCTGCTGCTCATCAGCGACGGCAAGCCCACCGATTATGACCGTTACGAGGGGCGGTACGGCCTAGCCGACGTGCGACAGGCCATCCGCGAGGCCGAGTCGCGCGGCGTCGTGACGCACGGGCTCGCCGTGGACACCGTGGCGCGCGACGCGCTGCCGGCGATGCTGGGCCCGGGAGCCTGGCACATCCTGCCGCGGCCCGAGCTGCTGCCCGAGGCGCTGGCGACGGTCTATGGGCGGCTGACGGGGTGAGGGCTCACCGCTCCCGCGGCCGCGCCGCGACCTCGATCACCGCGCTGGCGAAGGCCACCGCCGCCGCCTCGCAGGCCCACAGCTCGCCCGCCAGCCAGCTCGCGGCGAAGTTGGTCTCCGTGGGCGGGGTGAAGACCTTGACCGCGCGGACGTCCGCCGCCTTCAACGCCGCGTCCAGGCCGATGGTGGCCTCCATGGGCGGGGCGACGAGGTAGGCCATCGAGGAGCCGGGCGGAAGCCCCGCCTGCGCCGACAGGTAGGTGCCGAGCGAGGAGATGACGTGGGGGAAGACGGTGATGGTGCCCTTGGCGTTCGCGGCGTAGAAGCAGGCGTCGTGCTCCAGGCAGCGCAGCAGGGCGTCCAGGCCCTCGTCGACCTCGTCCATGTCCGCGCCGGCCAGCACGCCGAGGATCTCGCCGGAGAGGGCGCCCGAGGCGTGGGCGGAGCCGGCGTAGAAGGAGCGGGCGAAGACCACATCGACCGGCGCGTGCTTGGTGGCCTCGTCCAGGGCGACATAGGTGGGGTCGTCCTGGTCCACGGTGACCAGACCGAGGGCGCGGTGGCGATCGGGGTCGGCGCCATAGGCGCGCAGCATGGCGGGGTCCGCGCCGGGCAGGCGCCGCACGCTGAGCACGCGGGGGACGATGCGCTCGAGGATCATCGGGCCACCTCGACGAGCCGGACGCGCGGCTCAGGCGCCCGGTAGCCGCCCTTGCCGGCGTCGCCGAGCTCCGATGCGTAGGGTGCGAGGTCCAACGGGACGCCAGACGTGCGCTGCTCCAGCATGGCGCCAACCAGCACCGCGAGTCGCTTCGCCGCCTGCTCGGGCGGCGTGCCGCGCATGTGGATGTTGGACATCATGTTGCGGTCGCCGTCCGTGCGGCCGACCTTGGGGTCGTAGACGAGGTACGCGCTCATGCCGTCCCCGGTGCCCAGCCCGGGGCGCTCGCCCAGCAGGATGGCCGCGACCTTCGCCTGCGCCAGCTCCCCGATCTCGTCCTCCAGCCAGACGCGGGCGAAGCGCGCGCAGACCAGGGTGCCCACGCTGAGGCCACGCTCGCGGCAGCGCTCGGCCAGCGCGTTGCCCAGGATCGCGCCCGAGCCCATGCAGGCCACGGCGCTCAGCCCGTCGGCGACGATGATCTGCACGTCCACGCCGCGCTTCGCCTCGGTCTTCATCCGGGCGACGCTCGCTTCGTCCAGACGACGCCCCAGGTCCGGGCGCAGCAGGAACTCGCGGTGGTTGCTGACCCGGCTCTGGAGCGGCATCAGCCCGTTCTTCTCGGCCCAGTCATCCGGCAGGGTGTGGTAGACCGCGGCGTGGGCCACCGCCAGCTCCGCCTGGAACTGCAGCACCACGTCGGTCGCGTAGCGGGTGCCGACCTGGCCGATGCCCACCAACGCCGTCGTGTGCTTCGCCGCCGCGGCGGCGACGGGGCTGCGCTTCTTCGGCGAGGGGAAGACGCGCACCGGGGGGAGCGGGATCTCCGGCACGGGCGGCGGCGGCGGGAGCGGGTCGCTCGCACCAAGCTGGAGTTGTAGCTCGCGCATCAGCGCGCGCGTGGTCGAGGAGGCTTCCTGCTTCACTTCAGCACCGTGATGTCGCCGAAGCGCGCGCCCGGCCGGTCGCCGTGCCAGATGTCGTTGTCGCTCAGCCAGGCCTCGAACTCCGGCGTCGGCGGCCGGTTCAGCAACGCCCGTATCGAGGCGATGTCGTGAAAGGAGGTCGACTGGTAGTTGAGCATGATGTCGTCGCCTACCGGCAGCGCCATGAGGTAGCAGCAGCCGGAGCCCGCCAGCAGCACCTTGAGGCACTCCAGCTCGTCCTGCGACATCTTCGCGTGGTAGGTGAAGCAGGCGTCGCAGCCCATGGGCAGCCCGAGCAGCTTGCCCATGCAGTGGTCCTCGAGCGCGGCGCGGGTGATCTGCGGGCCGTCCTCCAGGTACTCGGGCCCGATGAAGC
>CAZKWG010000232.1:0-10309 GCA_964556105.1 uncultured Enterobacterales bacterium
GCCTGCCCCGGTCGCGCCTGCTCCGGTCGCGCCTGCCCCGGTCGCCGCCGCTCCCGTCGCGCCGGCTCCCGTCGCGCCCGCCGCCGCGGCCCGCGCCGGGCTGGTCCCGTACACATGGCAGGGCACGGCGCTCGACCCGTCGGTCCTGGAGACGGACGTGGTGTGGGAGCCAGCCCAGCCTCGGCTGCGCAGCTCGCCGTCTGCCCGCAAGGCCGCTCGCGAGCACGGTCTCGACCTGGGGAGCGTGCCCGGCACCGGCCCGCGCGGTCGGGTGACGCGGGCGGACGTCGAGCGCGCCTCGACCGCGCCCGTCGCCCCCGTCGCGGCCCCCGTCGCGACGCCCGGCCGCCCCGACGAGCAGGTGCGCAACTCCCAGATGCGCAAGACCATCGCCCGCCGCCTCTCCGAGGTCTGGCAGAGCGCGCCCAGCTTCTACCTCACGGCGACCTTCGCCTGTGACGCGCTGGTGGCCTTCCGCGAGCAGCTCAAGGCGGCGAAGCTGAACGCCACCTACAACGTCATCCTGGTCAGCGCCATCGCCCGCGCCCTGCGCGAGGTCCCGGAGGTCAACGCCTCCTGGGGACCGGACGCGATCACGCGGCACGGGCGCGTGAACATCGGCGTGGCCGTGGCCCTCCCCGACGGCCTCATCACGCCGGTCGTTCGCGACGCCGACACCAAGGGCCTGCGCGCGCTCACCGACGAGATCAAGGACCTCGCCGACCGCGCGCGGGCCATGAAGCTCAAGCCGGAGGAGTACCAGGGCTCGACGTTCACCATCTCCAACCTGGGCATGATGGAGATCGAGCACTTCACGGCGATCCTGAACCCGCCCGAGGCCTGCATCCTGGCTGTCGGCGCGATGGCGCAGGAGCCCGTGGTGGAGAACGGTCAGATTGTCGTGAGATGGAGGATGCGGGTCACGCTGACCTGTGATCATCGTGTGGTAGACGGCGCGCTCGGCGCGCGCTTCCTCCAGGCGCTCCGCTCGTACGTGGAGCACCCTGCGCTGCTCGCCGGTTGAGGTCTCTGCACGTGCGCTCCCTCGCTCTCCCCACCTTTGGCCTCCTCCTTCTGGGCTGCACCGGCAAGGGCGTCGTCCAGCTCACGCCCACAGAGACCGGCGAGACCGGCGACTCGGGCGAGCCCGCGTCCACGGACACCTCGCTCTGCGGGGCCTACAGCGGCCTCGACGTGGAGGGTCGGGTCTGGATCTACGACTGGGTCTTCGGCGATCAGGCAGGATCAGGGGTGACGACCCTGACCGAGCTCGACGAGATCGGGCAGACGGCCACCGTGGACAGCAGCTTGCAGGCCTACGGCGAGGGCTTCAGCTACGCGTCGACGACGAGCACGACCTATATCTGTGACGGAGACGGGCTCTGGATGGGCACGCAGCTCTCGCAGTGGGAGACCACCAGCGACGGCAGCACCAACGAGGACTGGCTGCTGACCACCTATGATCCCCCCTGGCTCATGGTCGCGCGGGACATGGCGCCGGGGGCAGCCTGGGATGGCACGACCAGCCGCGCGGTGGAGGGCGGCCAGACGCCGGCCGCCACCGCGGAGGTCCGCTGGTCGCACACCGTGGGCGCCGAGGAGCAGGTCACGGTGCCGGCTGGCACCTACAGCGCCCTGCGCGTGGATGTGTCGGGCGATCTGGGCGTCACCTCCTGGATGGCCGTCGGCACGGGCCTGGTGCAGACGGAAGATCTGAAGCTGGTCTCGGTTCAGGACTGAGCAGGACGCCCCCAGGTTGCAGGAGGAGCCCATGAGACTCGCGCTCGCCGCGCTCACGTGGTTGATCGGCTGCGGAGAGGACACCGATCGGCGCTTCAAGTACCAGGACGAGGAGAGCGCGGTAGACACCGCGACGCCCTGCGGGACCGAGGAGGACTGCAACGCTGGCTCGGACTGGACCTGCAAGGCCCCCGGGGAGGAGATCTGCCCCGAGTGCACCGATCCCGTCCGCGACTGCGAGTCGGACGAGGACTGCGAGGAGCTCAAGTACTGCCGGAATTACGAGATCCCCTGCTCGTGCAGCGGCAGCTCCTCTACCTGCACCACGATCTGCCGCGGCGATCAGGACTGCGGGACGGGCGAGGAGTGCGACATCCCCACGGGCAAGTGTCTGCCGGCCTCGTGCCTGGACGGCTACGGCTGCCCGCCCGGGACCGAGTGCACGGGCGTCGGCGGCGACCACGGCTGCCAGTCGATCGCCTGCAGCCTGGACGCCGACTGCGGCGAGGGCCTCTACTGCGTGGACCAGGCCTGCTACACGCGACAGGGCCAGTGCTGGCCGGACGCCGAGTAGGCAAACACCCCGCTACATCCCCAGCATGTCGAGCGCGCCCTCGAAGCGGGCCTCGACGTCATTCTCCGTGACCAGGTCCGCCTCGAAGCGGAACGTCCCCGCCGAGCGGTTCATGGTGGCGGAGAAGGTCGGGAACCAGAGCGCTGAGCCCTCCTCCCGCGTCCAGAGCGTGTTCGGCTCCAAGCCGAAGGTGTCCCAGCGGTAGGTCACCAGCCAGACGAAGTCCTCGCGCCGATGGGCGACGTCGCAGTTGTCGACGTTGCTGCTGGCCCGCTCGTCCCAGGTCTGCTCGGCGCGCCAGGTGTAGTCGCCCATGATGGGCGGGTCGATCTCCACCCAGCGCATGGTCCAGACCAGCTCGCAGGCGCTCCCGCGCCTACTTACACTGTAAGTAAGCCTGCCCTCGCCGGAGGAGTCGCCCCGCTCGTCCACCAGGCCATCACAGTCATTGTCCAGATCGTCGTTCCGATCGGGCTGTGCGGGGTGGATCTCGGGGTCGAGGTCGTCGCAGTCGCCATCGCTGAGCACGGTCCCGTCGGGCGGCGCGCAGGCGCCGGTGACCGTGTCCTCCGACGTGCCGTAGCCGTCGCCGTCCGCGTCCCGGTGCCAGGTCGGGGTGCGCGGGTCGTCGGTCTCGTCCACGACGCCGTCGCAGTCGTCGTCCTGCCCGTTGACGCAGCTCTCGGCGGCGCCAGGGCTGCGCGCGGGGTCGCCGTCGTCGCAGTCGGTGGTGTCCTCGGCGAAGCCGTCGCCGGGACCGCAGGCGAGATCGGTGACGAGCGGGTGCCCGTAGCCGTCGCCGTCCGCGTCCACCGGCCAGAGCGCGCTCCCCTCCGCGCCGGGCTCGTCGGTCTGTCCGTCGCAGTCGTTGTCCAGGTCGTCACAACGCTCGACGGCCAGCGGCGAGATCGTTGGATCGCCGTCGTCGCAGTCCCCCGGGTAGAGCGAGCCGCCCGCGACGCCGTCGCAGACGGAGACCGCGTCGCCCGTCCCGATTCCATCGCCATCCTCATCGATGAATCCGACGAGGCCGTCCTCGGCGCCGGGCTCGTCGATGAGGCCGTCGCAGTCGTCGTCCAGCCCGTTGCAGCGCTCGACGCCCTCGGGGCTGACCCCGGCGGCGAGATCGTCACAGTCCAGGTCGGCCGCGTAGCCGTCGCCGTCCAGATCGTCGGGCGCGCCACCCTCCTTGGAGCGCTCACAGCCGGAGAGCGCCGAGAGGAGGAGCCAGGTCAAGGTCCAGCGTGTCATGGCATCACCTCACGAGCTCGTAGAGCTCCGCGGAGCCGGACCAGTAGTCCGTCGTGTAGAGGCCGTCCGCGAGCTCCTCGTAGAGGCCATCGGAGAACGTGAGGCGCCCGCTCTCGCCGTCCAGCGCGGCGTCCGAGAAGGTGTCACAGGTGTCCGCCTCGAGGTCCAGGCTCCAGAGGAGCGCGCTCCGATAGCGGATCGTGTCCTTCAGGCCGAGCACCCAGACCTGATCCGCGTCGGAGGGATCGACGCAACCTCCGCTGTTGTCGCTCAGCGTCGGCTCGTAGGTCAGGGTGACCTCGAAGGTCCAGTCACAGTCGCAGGCCCCGCAGCTCTCCGACGAGAGCGCCCAGCGCGCGCTCCAGTACAGGTCGCAGGTGCGCACCTCCGGGTCCGCGTCGTTGCCGTAGGCGTAGCGCACCCAGCCCGTGTCGCAGACCAGATCGACCTCGCCGTCGCAGTCGTTGTCCAGCCCGTCGTCGCCGTCGCAGACCTCGACCTCGCCCGCGTTGACCTCCGCCGCCGCGTCGTCGCAGTCGCCGTCCCGGCTGGCGAAGCCGTCGCCGGGGCTGAGGCAGTAGATCTCGCCGGAGCCGTCCAGGCCGTAGCCGTCGCCGTCACTGTCGGTGTACCAGGTGTCGGCGCTGGAGGCGTCGGTGTCGATCTCGCCGTCGCAGTCGTTGTCCTGGCCGTCACAGAGCTCCGTGACGCCGGGTCGGATGGCGCGGCTCTCGTCATCGCAGTCTCCAGCGCGGGTGTAGCGCCCGTAGTCTACGATCTCGCCGCTGCCAGGGTCATAGGTCGGCTCGTCGGCGTCCTCCAGCGCTGAGGTGACGTAGCCGTCGTCGTCCTGATCCCAGTCGCTGTCCGCCGCGCAGTCCTGATCCCAGCCGTCGTACCAGATCTCTTCGGCGTCCGGGTTGATCGCGCTGTCGCTGTCGTCACAGTCGCCGCCCACCGTGTCGTAGCGCGCGGAGGGGCGGTCGCAGGCCTCGAGGGCGCCGAGGTCGCCGCCGTAGCCGTCGGCGTCCTCGTCGGGGTACCAGGTGAGCGCGTCGCTCGCGTCCTCGTCGACCTCCCCGTCGCAGTCCTGATCGGCGCCGTCGCAACGTTCGCTCTTGCCTGGGTAAATGGAGGCGTGGAGGTCATCACAGTCGCCCGCGTCGGTGGTCTCTCCCGCCTCGATCACCGCCCCCGTCCCCGGATCATAGGTCGGCTCGCCTGCGTCCTCCAGCTCGGCGAGGACATAGCCGTCGGCGTCCTGATCCCAGTCGCTGTCGCCTCTACAGTCCTGATCCCAGCCGTCGTACCAGGTCTCTTCTACGCCAGGGCCGACGAAGCCGTCGGCATCGTCACAGTCTCCGGGGTAGACGCTCCAGCTCCCGGCGGAGGGCTCGCAGGCGCGCTCCACCGTGGAGGTCACGCCGAAGGCGTCGCCGTCCTCGTCCCAGTACCAGGTCCGCGCGTCGGCGGCGTCTTCGTCTACGGCGCCATCGCAGTCCTGGTCGGTGCCCTCGCAGGTCTCGGTCGCCCCGGGGGAGGTCTCCGCGTCGCTGTCGTCGCAGTCGCCGCCCTCCGTGTCTACGCCAACGTCCACGATCTCGCCCGTGCCGGGATCATAGGTGGGCTGGTCCGGGTCTTCGAGCGTAGAGAGGACATAGCCGTCCTGGTCCCGATCCCAGTCGCTGTCTCCCGCGCAGTCCTGATCCCAGCCGTCGTACCAGGTCTCCTCGGCGGCGGGGTTCACCGCGGCGTCGGCGTCGTCGCAGTCGCCACCGACGTGGACGTCGGAGCCATAGGGGTCCGAGCAGAGCAGCGCCTCGGTCGCGGCGTCTCCGTATCCATCCGCATCTGAGTCCAGATACCAGAGCTGCCCGTCGGTCGCGTCGTCGTCGATGGCGCCGCTGCAGTCGTTGTCGACGCCGTCGCAGACCTCCGTCTCGCGGTCGTTGATGTCGGGGTCCGCGTCGTCACAGTCGCCAGCGTTGCGCGCGAAGCCGGACGGGAGCGCGCAGTCCACCGTCGTGTCTTCAGGATCCCCGCGCCCGTCATTATCGACGTCCCGGTAGTAGATCGTGCCGTCCTCCGCGTCGATGTCCACGCGGCCGTCGCAGTCGTTGTCCTTGTCGTCACAGACCTCCGTGGCGCCGGTCCACACGTGCGGATCCGCGTCGTCACAGTCCAAGGCGTTGGCGACCCAGGGGGCCTCGAGGCTGCAGGAGCGCCCGCTCTCGGCCGGGTCACCGAAGCCATCCCCATCCGCGTCATAATAGGCGGGGTTCCCGTCGATCGCGCCGATCTCGTCGGCGTCGCCATCGCAGTCGTCGTCCAGACCGTTGCACCGCTCCTGGGCCGTGGGGTTGACCTCGGCGCGGAGGTCGTCGCAGTCTCCACCTTCGCTCAACCACCCCTCGGGCTGGGTGCAGGCGCTGACGATCACGTCGTCCGAGCCAACGCCGTCCCCGTCGGCGTCCGCGTGCCAGGGCAGCCCATCCACGACGCCGAGCTCGTCGCGCTCGCCGTCGCAGTCGTCGTCGAGATCGTTGCAGACCTCGGCCGCGCCGGGCGAGACGTCCGGGTTCAGATCGTCACAGTCCGAGGTCGCGGCGTATCCGTCGCCGTCCTCGTCCTGGTAGGACGACGCCTTCTCCTCCTCCGCGGGCCGACAGGCCGAGAGCGCGATCGCGAGCCAGACCAGCCCGCACCTCCAACCTTGAGCTGAGCGCATCGTGTGACGCCTCCTGACGAGGCTCAACATAGCCCCTCGCCTGAGGCGCCCCTGTCAGCGTTCGGTCAGAACCCCCGACTCCACTCAGGCTATCAGTATGCCCAGATCTCGATCGCGCTCTCTACCGGACAGACGCGCTCATCGATCCAGGTACAGTAGGGGTCTGGCAGCGCGCCCTCGTGATCCGTCCCGCCCTCCACCGGGCCCAGCTGCACGCCCGGCGCGCCCCAGAGATAGCCGAGGGCGTCATCGACCTCCCAACGTCCCAGGGTCGCGTCCGTCAGGCTCTGCGTGTAGTCGAGGTCGTCCGCGCCGCCGGTGGTGCTGGCGTTGCAGGGATCGTCGGCGTCGACCGCCACGCCGGTCTGGAGCACGCAGTCCTGCGGGTGCCAGCTCTCTCCCAGCGTCTCGCCGCCCACCTGCACCACCACCTTGAGGTCGTTGGGCAGCGCGCCGATCCGCAAGGCGTTGATGAGATCGTCCGAGAGCTTGTTGTTGCCGGTGCTGTCCGGCGTGATGGGCAGGGTCCCCGTCTCTTCACCGTCGCTGAGCGTCCCGTTCTCCGCGACGCCGCCCGCGTTGGTCGCGCGCGCCACCAGGGTCCAGCCGCCGCCGCTCATGTCGCAATAGACCTCGCGCGCGCCGCTGCCCAGCGGGTCCACCCAGTACAGGCCGTCCGCGAGCCCAGACGTACCCGAGAAGATGAGCAGGCAGCTATCGCCAGGGCAGCTCTCCTCGAGGCCGGTGAGGGCCTCGTCGATGCCGCCGTCGCAGTTGTCGTCGAGGCCATTGCAGGTCTCGACCGCGTCCGGGTTGGCCGCGGCGTCGCGATCGTCGCAGTCGTCGCCGTCGTACTCGGCCGCGGTGTAGCCGTCATCGTCCGCGTCGAAGTCGTCGTCGTAGCCGCAGTTGCTGTCCACGCCGTCGTAGGGCTCGTCGGGCGCCGCCGGGTAGACGGCGGCGTTCGTGTCGTCGCAGTCGCCAAAGTTCTCGCTGTAGCCGTCGCCATCGTCATCGTAGAGACGGGTCCCCTCGTCTGTGGCGCCGTCGCAGTCGTTGTCGATCTGGTCTTCCAGCTCCTCGGCGCCCGGCGAGATCTCCGGGTCCTCCTCGTCGCAGTCGCCCTGGTCCTCGCTGTAGCCGTCGCCGTCGTAGTCCTCCTGCTCGCCTGTCTCGTCGGTCAGGTCGTCGCAGTCGTTGTCCAGACCGTCCTCTGGCACCTCGGACGCGTCCGGGCTCACGCTGGCGTCCGCGTCGTCGCAGTCTCCCGCCGCCGCGCTGTAGCCGTCTCCGTCGCCGTCGTAGAGGCTCATGTACTCGTCGGCGACCCCGTCGCAGTCATTGTCGATGTCGTCATCGACCTCTACGGCGTCAGGGTGGACGGCCGCGTCCGCGTCATCACAGTCCACGGTGGCGTCGAAGCCGTCCCCGTCCTGGTCTACCGCCTCGCCGCTCTCCACAGACTTGTCGGCGCAGCCGAAGAGGAGCGCGAGCGCGAGCAGCGAGCGGTGCATGAGAGCCCCCTTTGGCGGAGTCGATCCGGAAGCCCCAACGTAGCACCCTCTGACGCCGACGTCAGAGCTTCGCGCCGAGCACGAGCCAGGCCGCGCCGGCGTCGGTCCCGCCATCGTCGTCGAGCGGGCTGGACACGATCACGTCCATGAGGCCGTCGCCGTCCGCGTCCCCGCCCCCAGCGACGACCCGGCCCGCCTGATCGGTACTGTCTTCGCCGATGATCTCCGCGTCCGCGCCGCCCAGGTCGAAGGCCCCGCTCACGGGCCCGTAGACCACATAGGCCGCCCCGGCCGCCTCTCCGCCCGTCTCGTCGTAGGGGACGCCGATCAGCAGGTCCGGCGCGCCGTCGCCGTTGACGTCCCCGGGGCCCGCCACGCTGAAGCCCGCGTAGCTCCCGGCCTCTGGGCCGAGCAGCCTGGCCTGCGCGCCGCTCAGGCTCCCGGCCCCGCGCGTGGTCCCGGCCAGCAGGTAGGCGACCCCGGCGTCCGCGCCGTTCTCGTCGTCGCCGTACGCGCCCACCAGCACCTCGCTGTAGCCGTCCCCGTCCAGGTCACCGACGCCCGCCACCGAGACGCCGGCCTGATCGCCCTCGCCCTCTCCGTCCAGCACGGCGTCGGCGTCCGCCGCCGAGACCGCGCCGCGCAGGTCATCCAGCGCGAGATAGACCCGCCCCGCCCGCGTGCCCGTCACGGAGGAACCCGGCGCGCCCACCACCAGATCGCTCTTGCCGTTCCCGTCCATGTCGCCGGCGTCCCCGACCGCCGAGCCCAGCTTGTCGCCCGCGACCTCACCCTGCAGGCGCCCGTCCTGGGTGCGGATCTCCACCTCTCCCGAGGGCGGCCCGAGGACCAGGTAGGCGCGGCCGAGGCCATCGCCGTACCAGGGCTCGCCCACCCAGAGATCCGCGCCCGCGTCGCCCCCCACGCTGCCGACCACCGCCAGGGCCGAGCCGAGCGCGTCGCTGCCCGCGGTGCCGGTGAGCTTGGCGTCCGCGCGCCCCAGCGAGCGCTCCCCGGTGACCGGGCCCAGCTCGAGATAGGCCGCGCCGGCGTTGCTCTCCGTGGTGTCGTCGCCCGGCGCGCCGACCAGGATGTCGGCGTAACCGTCGTTGTCGACGTCTCCCCCCGAGACGGCCGTCCCGGCGAGATCGTCCTGCAGCTCGCCGAGCAGCCGGGCGGCGGACAGCCCGCTCGCCACCTCCCCCACGCTGCCGCCCAGGACCAGGTAGACCGCGCCGCGCGCGTCACCGTCCTCCTCCGCCAGGGGCGCGCCGGTCACGAGGTCGTCCATGCCGTCGCCGTCCACGTCGCCCGGGCCGGCGATCGAGGTGCCGGCCGACTCGCCCTCCTCGCCGAGGACCTTGGCCTGGGCGTCGCCCAGCACCACCTGCGTGTTGTCCGTGCAGGCGTCGGTCACCTCGTCGCAGTCGTTGTCCACGCCGTCGCTGCAGTCCTCGGCCGCGGTCGGGTTGACGCCGAGGTCGCCGTCATCGCAGTCATTGGGGTCGGTGCTGTAGGTGGTGCTGGACGAGGAGGGGTCCTCGCAGGCGACGCGACCCGGCACGGTGTCGCTGCCGAAGCCGTCGCCGTCGTTGTCGGGGTACCAGGTCTCGGCGTCGATGGCGTCGTCGTCCACGACCCCGTCGCAGTTGTTGTCGACGCCGTCGCACAGCTCGTCCGCGGCCGGCGAGATGGCGGCGTCCTCGTCGTTGCACTCCTCGAGGTCCGTGTAGCCGTCCCCGTCCAGGTCCTGCGGCGGGCGGGTCGTCTCCCCCTTGTCCGAGCAGGCGCCCAGAAGGATCAAGCTGAACAGAATTCCTTTACCGCTGCGTCGCATCTGCCGCTCCTCACGCGTCCGTGAGGAGCCTACCACGAGCAGGCCGCCTCCTGCGGTCAGTCCGCCGCCGGTGCAAGATCACTCGTAAACGGGGAGGGCCTCGCCGTCCTTGCAGGCCAGGACGCTGCTGTACAGGTCGGCGAAGTAGGCCTCGACGTCCTCGGGCCCGGAGCCCGGGGTGTCGAGGTGCTCGATGAGCTGCACGCCGGTCACGCCCTCGGCCTCGCTGGTGAGCACGGCGGAGCCCTCGAGCAGGTAGACCAGGTCCGAGCCCGCCGTCTTCGCCCAGCGGATCCCGACCTCCTCCGGGGCGTCGGCCGTGCCCACGGTGGCGCCCTGAATCCAGGTCAGCTGGTACTCGATGGTCAGAATATCCGCTGTGACATGATCCAGCGTGAAGCTGACGTCGTAGTCCTCCACGTCCATGGTCGCCGTCCAGCTCTCCATGCGACGTCTATCGACCACAACATCCGGAGTGGCGAAGCAGGCCCAGGTCTCCGCCACGTCGGCGAGCACGTAGGCGCGCGCGTGGGCCCAGGCGTAGGTGTCGTCGGAGCCCGAGCTGACGTTCATGGACTCCGGGTAGCTCCCGTCGTCGTTCAGGCTCGGCGCGGAGGCGAGGTTCTCGTCCTCCAAGGGCTCGAGGCCGGTGGGGGCGAGGTCTT
>CAZKWG010000233.1:0-10294 GCA_964556105.1 uncultured Enterobacterales bacterium
ACCGTGGTGACCGCTCCTCCCTCGTCCCCTTCGTCATTGGTCCAGACGATGCGCGTGGGGGGTGTCACCTCGAGGTACCGGCCGAAGAACGCCATCTGCTGGTCTGAGCCGTGGACGCCGAACACCAGCCGGTACCTGCCCCCGACCCGGACGTCCAGCTCGCAGGCGAGCAGGAAGATGGGGGCCGCCTTCGGCACCCACCACCGCTGGAACAGCTCGGGCCGCGTCCACGCCTCGAACACGAGGCGGGCCGGGCCGTTGACGGTTCGGCTGACGACGAGCTCGCGCTCGGACCTCCGCTCCACCGTCGCGCGGCTCGTCGTTGGGGGGGCTTCACTCTCTTTGTTTCGGTCCATCGAGGATCTCCTTCTGTTTGAGCTCTGACACGACACTCTCCAGCGCGTCGAAGCGGGCTTCCCAGAGCTGGCGGTAGCGCTCGAGCCAGGCCGCCTCATCCTCCAGTCGGCCCGGCCCCAGCCTGCAGGTCCTCACCCGACCGACCTTCTCCGTGGTCACGAGGCCGGCCTGCTCCAGGACGCTGACGTGCTTCTTCATGCCCGTCAGGGTCATACGGAACCGCTCAGCGAGCGCCGTGATCGACGCGTCCTCACGCCCGAGGTGCTCCAGGACGCCGCGGCGCGTGGCGTCCGAGAGCGCGGAGAAGGAGGCGTCGAGGCGGGCTGGCGATTGGTGAACCATGTGGTTCAGTATTTATCGCATGAGCGGGGGAAGCGCAAGATCAGCGCCTGTTCGCCTGGGACGCCGACGGCGACCCCCTCCCCGCGCCGAGGGTTGGCTACGGCTGGGCAGTACAGGGCGCCAGACCGAGCCGACGATCTGGCGGCTTGACCGCCTGTTGCGGCACGGGCCCGGCCTGCGCTATTCTGGGCCATCAAGCCTTCCGGATCCCAGGAGCCGCAGGATGCCTCGTCCGCTGTCCGTTCTGCTGCTGCTCGCGGGCTGTGGACCTGTGCAGGTGACAGGCGAGACCGGCGTCTCGGGTGAGACGCCGCCAGAGACCGCGCACAGCGGCGAGACCGGCGCATCGGACAGCGCCGCGCACAGCGGCGAGACCGGCGAGACCGGCGAGACCGGCGAGACCAGCGAGACCAGCGAGACCGGCGAGACCGGCGAGACCGGCGAGACCGGCGAGACCGGCGAGACCGAAGCGCCGCTGCCCGCGCTCAGCATCAACGAGATCCTCGCCTCCAACGCGTTCACCAACAGCTACAGCACGGACGTGGGCGAGGTCGTCGCCGACTGGATCGAGCTGTACAACGCCGGCGAGTTCCCCGTCTCTCTGGGCGGGCTGTGCATCAGCGATCTGGCCGACGATCCCTGTCTGCACCGCCTCTCGGACGAGCTCACGGTGCCGTCGGGCGGCCATCTGCTGCTCTGGGCGGACGGCGCCGACGAGCTGGGTCCCACGCACCTGAGCTTCCGTCTCTCGGCCGAGGGCGAGACGCTCACCCTCTCGGGCGAGGACGGCCCGATCATCGACCAGGTCCAGTTCGGGTCGCAGATCACCGACTGGTCCGTGGCCCGCGTCCCCGACGGCTCCACCGCCTGGGAGGCCGGCGTAGAGCCCACGCCCGAGGCGGACAATGGCGGCAGCGGGTCCGAGGCCGACCTGCCCGGGGGCGCGCTGGAGCTGGCGCCCGCGGCCGAGGATCCGAGCGAGCGCTACTACGACCCAGAGTTGATGATCGAGGTCGAGGTCGAGCTCTCCGACGAGGCGCTGCGCTCCCTCCTGGACGACCCGGACACCTGGGTGGAGGGCGCGTTCACCTTCGAGGGGCGCCGCTACGCGCCGATCGCCGTGCGCATCAAGGGCGAGAACTCCTTTCTGCCCATCGACGAGAAGGCGTCCCTGAAGATCAAGTTCGACCGCTACGTGGACGGCGGTGAGTTCCTGGGAATGCAGGAGATCACGCTGAACAACATGTCGAACGACTACTCCATGATGCACGAGCGGGTCGCCTACTGGATGTACCGCAACGCGGGCCTGCCCGCCGCTCGCGCCAACCACGCCTGGGTCACCCTGAACGGCGACGACTACGGTCTGTTCACCAATCTGGAGACGGTGGACGAGCGTCTCATTCAGCGTTGGTTCTCCGACCCGGAGGGCCGGATGTACGAGGTCCACGACGTGGACTTCGAGGACCACTACATCGAGGACTTCACGCTGGAGTTTGGTGAGGACGACCGCACCAACCTCCAGGGCACGGCGGACGCGATGGAGGCGGAGACAGGCGACGAGGCTTACGCCGCGGTGGCCTCGCACCTGGACGTCGAGAGCTTCCAACTGTACTGGGCCATCAGCGCGGTGGTCGGCCAGTTCGACTCCTACCCCTACGGCGTCCCCGGGGACGACTGCCACGTCTACGACGATCCCACGACGGGCGTGCTGCACTTCCTGCCGCACGGCGTAGACGAGACCTTCTACTCCTCGTCCCAGGACATCACGGGCGTCTACGGGGTGCTCGCCGAGCAGTGCCTGGACTCGGAGACCTGCACGTCGGAGTGGATCGCCCGCATCTGGGAGGTCCAGACGCTCGCCGAGGAGGAGGAGCTGCGGGCCTTCGCCCTGCGCGTGCAGGCCCAGATCGCCCGCAGCGTCCGCGACGACCCCAACCGGCCCTACGATCTGGACACCGTCGAGTACTATCAGGAGTATATGCTGGACTTCATCGAGGATCGCGCGGACGATCTCGAGGACCAGATCGGGCCGCGACCCTGACGGCGGCGACCGGGACAGGCTAAGGCTCCGTCCCCTCGAACGGAGCCCTCGCGTGGATCGCCCGACCCCCAGCACGCTCGCCGCCGTGGACCTCGGGTCCAACAGCTTCCACATGGTGGTGGCGCGCGTCGAGGGCAACGACTTCCAGGTGCTCGACCGGGTCAAGCACCCGGTGCGGCTGGCCGCGGGCCTGGACAGCCGGGGGAGGCTGACGGCGGCGGCGCAGGAGCGTGCGCTGAGCTGCCTGCGCGTCTTCGGCGAGCGGGTGCGCGAGCTGCCGCCGGGGAGCGTGCGGGCGGTGGGCACGAACACGCTGCGCAAGGCCCACAACGCGAAGACCTTCCTCACCCGCGCCGCGTACGAGCTCGGGCACCCGGTCGAGATCATCAGCGGGCACGAGGAGGCGCGCCTCATCTATCTGGGCGTCTGCCGCGACGTTCAGGTGCTGGGGCGACAGCTCGTCGTGGACATCGGCGGGGGCAGCACGGAGATCATCGTCGGCGCGGCCGGGGCGCCGATCATGTTGGACAGCCTCTACATGGGCGCGGTGAGCTGGTCGCTGCGCTTCTTCCCCGAGGGCGAGATCCGCCGCGAGGGGATGCGCCGGGCGATCATCGCCGCCAACCTTGAGCTGGAGACGATGGCCTCGCGCGTTCGGGCGGCGGGCTGGGAGCTGGCGATCGGCTCGTCCGGCACGATCCTCGCCGTCGAGCGGATCCTGAAGGAGAGCGGCCTCTCCCCGGAGGGCATCACCCCCGTCGGGCTGCGCAAGCTGCGCGCCTCGCTCCTCGAGTCGGGGCGCGTCGCGGCCGTGAAGCTGCCCGGCCTGCAGGCCGACCGGCGCCCGGTGCTGCCCGGGGGCGTGGCGGTGCTCTCCGCCGTGATCGAGGGCCTCGGGGTGGAGCGCATGGCCACCTCGCAGAGCGCGCTCCGCGAGGGGGTGCTGGTCGATCTCATCGGGCGAAGCCGGCACGAGGACGTCCGCGAGCAGACCATCGCGCGGCTGGCCCAGCGCTTCCAGTGCGACGCCGAGCAGGCGGAGCGGGTGGGGGCGACGGCGCTGGCGCTCTTCGATCAGGTCGCCGAGAGCTGGGCCCTGGACGGCGAGGTCGATCGCGCGCTGCTGCACTGGGCGGCGCGCGTTCACGAGCTGGGGCTGTACATCGCCTGGTCCGGTCACCACAAGCACGGCGCCTACGTGCTGGCCCACGCCGATCTCGCCGGCTTCTCCCGCCCAGAGCAGGAGGCGCTCGGCGCGCTGGTGCTCGGCCACCGCGGTCGGCTGGAGGCGGCGCGCCTGAGCGAGGCCTGCCCGAACCCACCGGGCGCGCTGCTCCGGCTCGCCGTGCTGCTGCGCCTCTCCGCCCGGCTCCACCGCAGCCGCTCGTCCCGCCCGCTGCCGCCGCTCGCGCTCACCGCGTCCGCCAACACGCTCACCGTCACCCTGCCCGAGGGCGCGCTGAGCGATCGCCCGCTGACCCGCGCCGATCTCGCCGAGGAGGCCGAGGCGCTGACGGCCGCCGGCTTCACCCTGCGCGTCGAGGGAGGGTGATCGCCGATCAGCCGCCGAGTCGGTGCAGGAGGGCGCTCTGCGCGCTGACCCGGGGCTCGTCGGGGGCGCGCTCGGCGCGGCGCCAGCTCCCGTCCGAGCGCAGCTCCCAGGCCTGGGTGTTGTCGGAGAGGTAGCTGAGCAGCGCCTCGTTCAGGAGCCGGTCGTTGAGCTTCTGGTCCAGGATGGGGAAGGCCAGCTCCACCCGCCGCAGCAGGTTCCGGCCGCGCCAGTCGGCGCTGGAGCACCAGGTCACGCTCTGGCCGCTGGCGTGGAAGTGGTAGACGCGGGCGTGCTCGAGGAAGCGCCCGACGATGCCGCGCACGCGGATGTTCTCCGAGACCCCGGGTACGCCGGGGCGCAGGCAGCAGATGCCGCGCACGATGAGGTCGATGGGCACGCCCGCCTGGCTGGCCCGGTACAGCGCCTGGATCAGCGAGGGCTCGGTGAGGCCGTTGACCTTGGCGACGATGCGCGCGGGGCGTCCGGCGCGGGCCTCGACGGCCTCGTGCTCGATGTGCTGCAGCAGGCCGCTGTGCAGGGTGAACGGGGACTGCAGGAGGCGAGAGAGGCGCGCCGGGCGGCCGAGGCCGGTGAGCTGCAGAAAGAAGGCGTGGACGTCCTCGCCGATCTCCGGGTGGGACGTCATCAAGCTGAGGTCGGTGTAGGTGCGCGTGTTGCGCATGTGGTAGTTGCCGGTGCCCAGGTGGACATAGCGGCGCAAAGCGCCATCCTCGCGGCGCACGATGAGCATGCACTTCGCGTGACACTTGTAGTCTACAATTCCGTAGGCCACGCTGGCCCCCGCCTCCTGCAGGCGCGTCGCCAGCCGGATGTTCTCCGCCTCGTCGAAGCGGGCGCGGATCTCCACCACCGCCGTCACCGCCTTGCCGCGCTGCGCCGCGGCGATCAGCGCGTCCACCAGCGGCGAGGCCGCCCCGGTGCGGTAGAGGGTCATCTTGATCGCCAGGACGTCCGGGTCCTCGGCCGCCTGCCGCAGCAGGTCGGTGACGGGGGCGAAGGCCTGAAACGGGTGGTGCAGCAGCACGTCCCGCTCGCGGAGCAGGGCGAAGAGGTCGTCCACCTCGTCGAGCTCGCGCGGCAGCCCCGGCTTGAAGAGCGGATACTTCAGGTCCTTCCGGTCTACCTCGTCGCAGAGGGTGGCCAGTCGGTGCAGGTTCACCGGGCCGTTCACCCGGTAGAGATCGGCCGCCTTCAGCTCGAAGTGGTGCAGCAGCACCTCGACCAGGTGCTCCGGGCAGTCGTCCGCCACCTCCAGGCGCACGGCGTCGCCGAAGTTGCGGCGGGGCAGCTCCTCCTGCAGCGCCGTGAGCAGGTCATCGGCCTCGTCCTCGTCTACCCAGAGGTCGGCGTTGCGGGTCACGCGGAACTGGTGGCAGGACAGGACGCGCATGCCAGGGAAGAGCTGGTCCATGTGCGCGTGGATGATGCTGGAGAGCATGACGAAGTCGCGGGTGTCCGGGCTCAGCGCGCCGGGGAGCTGGATGGTGCGCGGCAGGCAGCGGGGGACCTGGACGATGGCGATGCCGCTGTCGCGGGCGAAGGCGTCTTCGCCCTCCAGCAGCACGATGAAATTCAGGCTCTTGTTCTGCACGTTGGGGAAGGGGTGGGCGGGATCGAGGCCGACCGGGCTGAGCACGGGCAGGGCCTGCTCCCGGAAGTAGCGCTCGATCCAGGCGCGCTGGGGCTCGCTCCAGGCCAGCCGCTTCAGGAGGCGGATGCCCTCGCGCTCGAGCGCAGGCAGGATCTCCTCGTTCAAGGTCGTGTACTGCTGCACGACCATGTCGTGCGCCTCGGCGCTGATCAGCTTCAAGGTCTCGGCGGCGTCCAGCCCGTCCGCCCGCCGCAGCAGGGGGTCCATGTCGGCGCTGTGCAGGCCCGCGGCGCGGATCTCGAAGAATTCGTCCAGGTTGCTGCTGAAGATCGTCAGGAAGCGCAGGCGCTCCAGCAGCGGCGTCGAGGTGTCGAGGGCCTGGTTGAGCACGCGCCGGTTGAAGGCCAGCAGCGAGAGCTCACGGTTGATGTACCAGGCAGGGTTCTGCAGATCGAGCTCAGGGGTCTGCACGGCGTCGCCTCTCCACTGCAGGAGTATCCTGTTCTGGCGCGACGACCCGCCTCGCGCCATCGGCGCGCGATTTCCCTTCATGGACGCCCGCGGTTAAGGTCTGTACTGGAGCGTGCCATGGACCTGTTGCTCATCCGCCACGCCATCGCCGAGGACCCGCATCCGGACCTGCCCGACGCCGAGCGCGCCGTGACGCGCCGCGGGCGCAGACGGTTTCGTGGCTGTGTCCAGGGGCTGGCGGCGCTGGGGCTGCGCCTGGACCACGTCCTGCACAGCCCGCTGGTTCGCGCCGTTCAAACCGCGGAATTCCTCACGCCCATCCTGGATGGTCAGACGCGCGAGAGCGAGCTCCTCGCGCAGCCCCCGGGAGCGGCGCTGCTCGCGCTGCTGGATCAGCACGCCGACGCGCGGCTCGCGCTGGTGGGCCACGAGCCCTGGCTGGGCGAGCTCACGGCGCTGCTGATCACGGGACGTCACACCGTCGGCGGAAACATCCCCTTCCGCAAGGGCGGCGTCGCCTGGCTGGAGGGCGACCCCGCCCCCGGCGAGATGACCGTGCGGGCCTTCCTGCCCCCCGGCGTGCTGCGGGCCATCGCCGGGGCGCGCTGAGGACCTCAGCCCTTCGGCTGCTCGCCCTCGGCGCAGACCACGCGCACCTGAACGGGTGTCCAGATCCCGGCCGTGAACCAGTAGGCCAGCAGGCCGATCCCGCCGACCTGGGTGCGCACGCGCGCCACGCCGCGGTCGCCGCAGTAATTGCTCAGGTTCACGCTGCCGGGCGACACGGCGCCCCAGAAGAAGGTGTGCTGCCAGGACATGTGGACGTCGCCGCGCGCGGGCGTGGCGTCGGCGGCCACGATCTTCGTCGTGTAGCAGCCGGAGAGCAGGGCGAGGGTGGTGAGGATGACAAGGGCGTTGCGCATGAGGCCTCCTGGTGTGTGCGGGCCCCCAGTATCGCGCAGAACGCGATAAGGCCGGCGCATGGACGATCGCACGCTCGCCGCGCTGGACTGGTCGCTGGTGCTCGGCGCCCTGTCGAAGCATGCCCGCACCCTCCGCGGCGCCGATGCCGCACGAAAGCCTGACTTCGCCGACAGCCCGGACGAGGTGATCGCCCGGTACGAGGCCGTCGCCGAGGTCTGGCTGCTGGAGCGCGAGGAGCAGAAGATCCCAGTCGGCGGCGTCACCGACGTGCGTCCGGCGCTGCTGGCGGCGGCGCGCGGGGAGGTGCTGGAGGCGCCCGAGCTGCTCGCGGTGGCCAGCAGCGTGCGCGCCCTCGTCGCCCTGCGCGCCAGCGTGCTCGCCCGCGCGGACGAGGCGCCGCGCCTGACCACGCTGGTGGCGCCGATCACGGTGGATCCGGCCCTCGCCCTCTTCCTGGAGCGCAGCTTCGACGCCGACGGCGCCCTGGCCAACGCCGCCTGGCCCCTGCTGGCCGAGTACCGCCGCCGGGCCGAGCAGCTCCGCGGGCGCATCCTCCGCACGCTCGAGGAGCTGCTGCGCGACGAAGGCTACGGCCAGAGCCTGCAGGACCGCTTCATCACCGAGCGCGAGGGCCGCTACGTCCTGCCGGTGAAGGCCAGCCACCGCAAGGGCCTGGGCATCGTGCATGGGCGCTCGCAGAGCGGCGAGACCTTTTACGTCGAGCCCGCCGAGGTCGTCGAGCTGACCAACGACCTGCGCGAGGCCGAAGCCGAGATCGCCCGCGAGATCCGCCGCATCCTGGCCGAGCTCTCCCGCCGCGTGGCCGAGGGGGCGCCGGACATCGACGCCGGGCTGGACGCCGCCCTGCAGGTGGATCTGGCGGTGGCGCGCGCCGGGCTGGGGCTGGCCCTGGACGGCGTCCTGCCCCGGCTGGGCGAGGAGGGCGTCATCCGCCTGACCGGCGCCCGCCACCCCGTGCTGGCCATTCGCGGCATCCCGGTCATCTCGAACGACTTTGTTCTGGACGCGAAGCGCCCCGCGCTGGTGCTGACCGGGCCCAACACGGGCGGCAAGACGGTGGCGCTGAAGACGCTCGGCCTCGCCGCCCTCTTCGCCCGCGCCGGCCTGCCCCTGCCCGCGGGCCAGGACAGCCGCGTGGACTTCTTCGCGCAGGTCTGGGCCGACATCGGCGACATGCAGACCATCTCCCAGGATATCTCGACCTTCTCCGGGCACCTGCTGGCCATCCGCGGCGTGCTCGAGCAGGCAGGGCCGGGCAGCCTGGTGCTGCTGGACGAGGTCGCCGCCGGCACGGACCCCGCCCAGGGCGCGGCGCTGGCCCGCGCGGTGCTGGAGACGGTGGTGGCGTCGGGCGCGCGCGTCGCCGTCACCACCCACTTCGGCGAGCTCAAGGCCCTCGGCTGGTCGGACAGCCGCTTCACCGTCGCCGCCCTGCGCATCGAGGCGGGCCGCCCCACCTACCGCATCGAGTCCGGCGTCGCCGGCGACAGCCACGCCTTCGCCATCGCCGAGCGCCTCGGCCTGCCCGCCGCCGTGCTCGAGCGCGCTCGCGGCCTGCTCGGCCCCGCCTCGCGCGCCCTCTCCGATCTCCTCGAGGCCCTCGAGGCCGAGCGCGAGCAGAGCCGGCGCCGCAGCGAGCTGCTGGCCAGCTCCGAGGCCCAGCTCCACGCGCGCGTCCGCGCCCAGGAGGCCCGCGAGGCCGCCCTGGAGACCCGCGAGAAGGAGGTCCGCCGCCGCATGACGGCGGAGTTCCAGGAGAAGCTGCGGGCCCGCGAGCGCGATCTCAAGGCGATGATCGCCGCGCTTCAGGAGAACCCCTCGCTGCGCCTGGCCGGCGAGGCCCTGGACGCCGTCCGCAGCGCTCGCGCCGAGACCACCCTCCCCGAGCCGCCCCCGCCGCCCCCCTCGCCGGTCGAGATCCAGGTGGGCGACAAGGTAGAGCTGCTCAAGCTCGGCCAGCGTGGGGTCGTGCGCAGCGTGGACGGAGATCGCCTGGAGGTGGAGTGTGGGCGGATGGCCCTGCGGGTCAAACGCGACGAGGTGGAGCTGGTCCGCGGTGGGGCGCGCAAGTCTGTCGCGCCGGCTGCCGCGAAGCGGGTTGGCCAACCCAAGGTGGCGCCGGTGGTCGCGGCGCCCGAACGATTCAACACAACCCTGCGCCTGCCATCCAACACCTGCGATCTGCGCGGCAAGCGGGTGGAGGAGGCGTTGGAGATGATCGACGTCTTTCTGGCCCGGCTCACCGGCCGCGGCGAGACGACGGGCTGGATCCTCCACGGCCACGGCACCGGCGCGCTCAAGGTGGCGGTGCGGGACTGGCTGCCCTCCTGCCCGACGATCGCGCGCTGGCGGCCGGCGGACGCGGACGAGGGAGGGGACGCGTACACGGTGGTGGAGGTGCGGTGAGGGGCCTGGCGGGCCTACAGGGACTCTGGAGCGCCCCAGTGTCCGCGCCAATATACCTTCAACGCCGAGAGGTCGTCGCCGAGCAACTCCCCATGAAGCTCGACCTCCCCTTCGAGCCACGCGTCATCCAGGACGAACTCCATCGCTCCGACGAAGGCGTCCTCACCCCGCTCGGCACGCACCGCTTCCAGGGCCGCCATCGCGTAGCTATCGCCCAGGGTGACGGGTACGTTCACGTATTCAAGGTGGACTCCGGACAGGTCGAGCTCCGTGACATGGATGGGCACCTCCGCGGCCCCGACCACATCTCCGTCCGAGATGTCCACTTCCAGTTGTACCCACAGCTCCAGCTCTGGTCCTGGGCGACAGGCCGCTTCGGGCCCGGAGCCGTCCATCGTGCGGGTCACCAGCCTGGGTTCGGTCGCGCCCCGTGTGAAGGACATCTGAAGCGTCGCCTCCTGCTCCACCAGCCAGAGCTCGTCCCAGAAGACCACCTCCGGCGTGCTCGCCTGCAGCAGGCTGAGCGCGTCGTTGGCGCTGAAGCCGAGCGAGGCGTCGTCGGGATCGA
>CAZKWG010000234.1:0-10173 GCA_964556105.1 uncultured Enterobacterales bacterium
GGGCACCTACCCTCTGCCCGAGGCGCAGGTCGACCGCTTCATGCTCAAGGTGAAGGTCGGCTACCCCACCCGTGAGGACGAGCGCCAGATCCTCGCCCGCGCCTCCGAGCCCACGCCCTCGCTGGAGCCCGTCGCCACCCGCGAGGATCTCGCCGCCGCGCGCGAGGTGGTGGCCATGGTGCGGATGGAGCAGGTGGTCGCCGACTACATCGTGGACGTGATCCAGGCGACCCGACGACCCGGCGAGGTCGGGCTGGGCGATCTGGCCAGGGTCATCGAGTTCGGCGCCAGCCCCCGCGCCACGCTCTCGCTGGCCGCCGCCGCCCGCGCCCACGCCTTCCTGGAGGGCCGCGGCTACACGACGCCCGATGATGTCAAGGCGCTCGGCCCCGACGTGCTGCGCCACCGGATCCTCCTGACCTATGAGGCCGAGGCCGAGGGCATCGGCCCGGAGCAGGTCATCGAGCGCGTCTTCCAGCAGGTCAAGACCCCCTGAGGGCCCATGCTCACCCCGGAGGAATTGCGACTCATCCGGCGCTTGCACCTCCAGGCGGGGCGGCGCGTGGACAACCCGTTCTCAGGGAGCTACCGCAGCGCCTTCCGCGGGCGCGGCATGGAATTCGAGGAGGTTCGCCCCTATGTTCCGGGCGATGACGTCCGACACATCGACTGGAACGTCACCGCCCGCACCGGCGACGCCTTCATCAAGGAGTTCCGCGAAGAGCGCGAGCTGACCCTGCTGCTGGTGATGGACGTGTCGGGCTCGGTGCGCTTCGGCGGCGGCGGCAAGGACGGCCGCACCGACAAGCGCCTGCAGATCGCCCGCCTCGCCGGGGCCCTGGCCTACGCCGCCACCCGCAGCAGCGATCGCGTCGGTCTGCTCAGCTTCACCGACCGGGTCGAGCGCTACCTGCCGCCGCGCAAGGCCCGCGGGCACGCCTGGGCCGTCCTCCAGACCGCGTTCGAGCGCCACGAGGCCCGCAGCGCCACCGACATCGCCGGCGCGCTGGAGTTCGCGGGCCGCGTGCTGAAGCGCCGCGCGGTGATCAGCGTGATCAGCGACTTTCTGGCCCCGCGCCCCTGGGATCGCGCGATGGCGACCCTGGCCCGCCGCCACCACCTGAGCGCGTTCGTCGTCCACGATCCGCTCGAGGCGGCCCTGCCGGACATCGGCCTCCTCGAGCTGGAGGACGCCGAGACGGGCCAGCGCCGCCTGGTGGACGCGCGCACGCTCCGCCCGCAGCTCAGCGTACATGAGCGCCTGACCCGCCTGCGCCGCACCGGGGCCAAGGCCCGCGCCGTCGCCACCGACGAGGACCCCTTCTTCCAGCTCCTCCTGCACTTCAAGGCCCTGGAGCACGCCCGATGAGGGCCGCCGCGCTGCTGCTGATCGCGCTCAGCGCCTGCCAGGGCGGCTCGGGCTCGTCTGCCGACATGCCCGAGCTCGTCGCCCGCGTAGACAAGGCCAAGGTCGAGGCGGGCGAGACGATCACGCTGGAGCTGCGCGCGTCTGCCCCTGAGGGCTGGACGATCTCTCCGAACGCTCCCGTGGCCGAGGGCCTGGAGGTCCGCTCGCTCGGCGTGGCGGAGCCGGTGAACAAGGGCGAAGGGACCCACTTCGTCCAACGGTACGCGCTCAGCGGCCCGCCCGGGAGCTATGTCATCGAGATGGAGGCGACCAGCGCCATCGGCCCTGGCGGTGAGCTGCGCACGATAGAGCCGGGCCCCATCTTCATCGATATCGGCATCACTGGACCCACGGGCGGCCCGATGGCGGAGGCCGAGGCCATCCCTCCGGAGGAGGCGAGCACCTGGGGTATCTTCGTCGGCGCCGCCGCCGCGCTGCTCGCCATAAGCTCCGCCATCGCGCTCTACCTGCTCCGCCGCCGCCCGGTCGCGCCTCCCCCGCCCGAGCCGCCCCACGTCCTCGCGCTGCGCGCCTGGGAGCAGGCCCGCCTCTCCCAGGAGGGCGATCACGCCGTCGCCCTGCGCCTCTCCACCATCCTGCGCGCCTACCTGGAGGCGATCACGGGCTTCCCCGCCACCGCGCGCACCACCCGCGAGATCCTCCGCGAGCTGGAGCAACGCGGCCGCCTGGGCCCCGCGCTGCGCATGAACGCCGCCCACGTCCTGGACGCCACCGACCGCCTGAAGTTCGCCCGCGAAGGCGGCGGCGAGGCCTTCTTCCAGAGCATGGACGAAGACTTCTTCGCCGTCGTCGAGGCCACGCGCCCGCGCGAGGCCGCGCCCGAGCAGCCCGCCCCCGCCGCGGGAGGCCCCCGTGCTTGAGTGGGCGGCGCCGCTGTGGTTCCTGGCGGCGCCCCTGGCGCTGGCCGCGCCATGGCTGGGGAAGAACCCACGCTTCGCCTGGTCTTCGCTCGCGCACGTCCGCGGCGGCAGCTCCTGGCGCACCGTCCTCGCTCCCCTGCCCCGCGTCCTGCTCTCCCTGGGCCTCACCCTGCTGGTCGTGGCGCTGGCCCGCCCGCAGCGGGTGGACCGCGAGCAGTACGTGGAGAGCGAGGGCATCGACATCATGCTGGCCATCGACACCTCAGGCTCGATGGAGCAGGCCGACTACACCCTGTCCGGCCGCCGCGCCGACCGACTCACGGTCGCCCGCGAGGTCGCCGCCACCTTCGTCGACGGCCGCCCCTACGACCGCATCGGCCTGGTCGTCTTCGGCGAGGAGGCCTTCACCCAGGTCCCGCTCACCCTCGATCACGACGCGCTCATCGCCTTCCTGCGCCAGGTCGAGCTCGGCATGGCCGGTGACCGGGCGACGGCGGTGGGCGACGCGCTGGCCGTCTCCAGCCGACGCCTCAAGGATCTCGACGCCCCGTCCAAGGTGGTGGTGCTGGTCACGGACGGGCGCAGCAACGCGGGCCAGGTCAGCCCGATGCAGGCCGCGCAGGCCGCCGCGGCGCTGGGCATCCGCGTCTACACGATCGGCGTCGGCGGAGAGGGGCGCGCCGGTCCGCTCGGCCTCTTCGGCGGGCGCTCCGATCTCGACGAGCGCTCGCTCGAGGCCATCGCGAAGACGACCGGCGGTCGCTATTTCCGCGCCGCGAACACGAGCGCGCTGGAGGAGGTCTACGCCACCATCGACGCGCTGGAGAAGTCCACCGCCCAGGTGCGCGAGCTGGTGCGCCGCGAGGAGCGCTACAAGCCCTGGTTGATGAGCGGGCTCGGGCTGCTGCTGCTCTCGGCCCTGCTCGGCGAGACCTTCTTGCGGAGGCTGCCATGACGCCCGAGCTGATCGCGGGCGAGACCGGGGCGCTGAGCTGGGCCTGGCCGCAGATCCGCCTGCTCCTCTGGCTGCTGCTCCCGTTGGCGCTGGGCGCCTGGCTGAGCCTGCGCGCGCGCCGGCGTGCGCTGGCTCGCCTGGGAGCGCTGGTGGACAGCCTCTCGTCCGAGGGCGCCGCCCGCCTGCACGCGCTCCGCCTCACCCTGCTGCTGCTGGCGCTGGGCTTCGGGGCGCTGGCGCTGGCCGGACCCCGCTGGGGCTATCGCTGGGAGGAGCTCGAGCGCGAGGGGCTCACCGTCGCCGTGGTGCTGGACGTGTCGAGCTCGATGGCGGCGCAGGACGTCTCGCCCAGCCGGATGGAGCGCGCCCGCCGAAAGGTCATCGATCTGGCCGACGTGCTGGAGGGCGACCGCGTCGGGCTGGTGGTCTTCGCGGGCGGCGCCTACCCGCGCATGCCGTTGACCCTGGACTACGACGCGCTGCAGCAGATGGCGAAGGACTCCGACACCGAGACGTTGGCGGCCCAGGGCTCCGACCTCGGCGCGGCCATCGACGCGGCCGTGGCGCTCCTGGACGGGGGCGAGAAGGGCGCGGACAAGGCGATCATCCTCATCTCGGACGGCGAGGACCAGGTGGGCGACGGGGTGGCGGCGGCGGCCCGCGCGCTCCAGGCGGGCGTCCATGTCTACGTCATCGGGGTCGGCACCCCAGAGGGCGCGCCCATCCCCCTGCCCGAGGGGGGCTTCAAGAAGGACCAGGGAGGCCAGGTCGTGTTGACGCGGCTCGAGGAGGATACGCTGAGCCAGGTCGCGCAGGCCGGCGCGGGCGCCTATGTCCGCGCCTCCGCGGGCGCGGGGGACCTGCGGCGGCTGTACGAGGACGAGATTCGCGGGAAGCTCGAGACCGCCTCGCAGGGCGTGCGACGCGAGAAGATCTGGGACGAGCGCTATCAATGGCCGCTCGCCGCCGCGCTCGTCTGTGGCCTGATCGCCGCGGCGCTGCGCCCGGGGCCGCTGCGGATCCGCGGCGGGGCCGCGCTCGGTCTGCTGGTCCTGACGCTGGGGTGGCCAGCGCTCCCCGTCCAGGCCGCGCCTGAGCCGAGCGCGAAGATCGAAGGGCTCCAGGCCGCGCACCGCGCCGATCCCGACGACCTCGCCCTGGCCGAGCGCCTCGGCTGGGAGCTCTACCAGGCCGGCGACTACGATCAGGCCAGCGCGCTGCTGGAGGAGGTCGCCGACAGGACCCGCGATCCCGCGCAGGAGGCTCGCGCCCGCTACAACGCCGGCCTGGCCGATTACCGCGACGGTCGGCTGACCGACGCGCTGGAGGCCTGGCAGGAGGTGCTGGGCGAGGCGCCCGATCACGCCGCGGCGAAGCAGAACGCCGCCGCCGTGCAGAAGGAGATCGCCGCCCGGATGCAGAAAAAGCAGGAGGAGCAGCAGCAGGATCCGCAAGATGGTCAACAACAGGACCAACAGCAGGACCAACAACAGGACCAACAACCACCGCAGGACCAGCAGCAGCCCCAGGACCCGCAGGACCAGCAGGACCAGCAGGACGCCCAGGCCCAGCAGGACCAGCAGGACCCCGAGCAGCCTCAGAACCCGACGCCGGAGAGCGACGGCACCCGCGAAGAGCGTGAGCCGGACAGCGGCCAGCAGGGCCAGGAGCAGGAGGCCAGCGCCGAGCAGGGGGAGCCGGACACCGGCGAGGCCGAGGACGGCGAGCCCTCCGACCAGCCGAAGCCCGGCAGCATCTCGGCTCAGGAGGCCGACAAGATGCTGGAGGGCGTCGAAGAGGGTGAGCCGCGGGTGGTGGTGAAGCCGAACAGCCGCGGCGGGAAGGACTGGTGATGCTCGCCCTCCTCCTCCTCGCGGTTGCCGCGGCGGCGCAGCTCAGCCTGAGCGCCGGCTCGCGCACGCTCAAGGTCGGCGAGACCGTGCCGCTCGAGCTGCAGGTCGTAGACGGCAGCGTGGCGGGCGTGCCCGAGATCCCGCTCGAAGGCGGCCTCTCGCTGGACTATCAGGGCCAGAGCCAGTCCCGGGTGGTCGTGAACTTCCGCTCCACCCGCATCACGAACTTCAGCTACGCGATGACGGCGCTGCAAGAGGGCACCTGGACGGTCGGGCCGCTGACCTTGCAGAGCGCGGGCGAGGTCCTGACCGCCCCCGCCATCCAGATCACGGTGGCGCCGCGCTCAGACGCCGACAAGGTGGAGCGCGACGTGAGCGCCACCGTCTCCGACGCGGATCTCTGGCTGGGCCAGGTCGTCGTCTACCGCTTCCGCTTCCGCCATCGCGGCGAGGTGCTGGACGCGCGCTGGACCCCGCCCTCCTTCGACGGCTTCTTGAAGGAGCCGGCCGGCATGACCCAGCGCGAGACCAGCTCCGAGCTCGACGGCGTCCGCTACACCGTCCAGGAGATCGACGTCCCGCTGGTGGCGGCCGGCGCGGGCTCCCGCAGCATCGGCCCGACCATGCTCACCGCCCAGGTGCCGACGAAGAAGCGCTCGGGGCGGCAGGACGACCCCTTCGCCGACAGCCCCTTCCGCGCGCTGCGCGACGTGACCAACGAGACGCTGACCGCCAACGCCATCCCGGTGAACATCCGCCCGCTGCCCGCCGAGGGGCGACCCGCGGACTTCTCCGGCTTGATCGGCCGCTTCTCCCTCGAGGTGAAGCCCAGCGCCACCACCGTCCGGCAGGGTGAGTCCGTGACGCTGGAGGTCAGCCTGCGCGGCGACGGCAGCCTCCAGGGCTTCAAGCTGCCCAGCCCAGCCTCAGACGCCGGCTATCGCGTCTACGACAACGACCCGACCCTGGAGGCGACCCTCGCGGACGGCGTGTACGAGGCCCGCGCCCTCTTCCAGCGCTCGGTCGTGCCGGAGCAGGCCGGGCCGCTCACCATCCCCGGCTTCCGCGTCCCCGTCTTCGACCCGGTGGACGGCGTCTACACGCTGCTGGAGAGCGCGCCGATCACGCTGGACGTGCAGCCCGGCGAGGCGGGGGCCGGCCAGATCACCAGCTTTGCCCAGTCCGAGCCCCAGGGCCAGCGGAGCGTGGACGCGCTCGGCGAGGACATCCTGCCCGCCCCTGGCGACGCGAAGGTGCGCGACCGCACGCTGCCCAGCCTGGGGCTGCTGGTGGGCCCGCCGCTGGTGCCCGCCCTGGGCCTCCTCCTGCTGGAGATCGCCCGTCAGCTGCGCGGGCGCCGTCGCGACCCCTGGGAGGCGGTCGAGGCCGGGCTGTCTCAGCTCCCCGCCGAGCCGGTGGCGCGCCTGGCGGCCCTCGAGCTCTGCTTCCGCGAGGCCTGCGGCCTGCGCCTCGGGAAGCCCGCCGCCGGGTTGGACAAAGTCCAGGTCGCCGTCCTGGGGGACGAGGCGCGCGTCCTCTACGCCGACCTGGAGGCGGCGCGCTACGGCGGCATGAGCGTGACCGATCTGGAGCCGCGGGTGCGCGGCTTCGTGAAGCGGAGGGGAGCATGAGCCCAGCCGTCTTCCTGCTGGCCAGCTCGCTGGGCTGGGCGGACGCGCAGAGCCGCTTCGAGGCCGGCATTACCGCGAGCCGCAGCGGTGACCACGTCGCCGCCGAGGCCGAGCTCCGCGCCGCGCTGGAGGAGGGCGGCCGCGACCCGGCCGTCTACCACGCCCTGGGCGACGCGCTCTACCGCCAGGGCCGGACGGGGCTGGCCATCGCCGCCTGGCGACGTGGGCTCAGCCTCGCCCCGCTGAACGGCGATCTGGCGGCGAACCTGGCGCACGCGCAGAAGCAGACCCAGGACCGGCTCGATCCACCGGCCCCTGGGCTGGGGCCCTTCTTCTGGCAGCGCTCGCTCTCGACGGCGCAGTCGGCCGGGCTCGCCAGCGCCGCGCTCACCCTGGCGCTGTCGGGGGCGCTGGCGCTGCGGGCGGCGCCGACGCGCGGGATCGGCCGGCTCGCGGCGCGGCTGCGCGGGCTCTGGCTGGGCCTCGGGCTGATCGGGCTGCTGCTGGTGGCCTCGACGGTCACGGCGACGCGCAGCGCGGCCTCGGCGGTGGTGATCGTGCCCGAGATCCACGCCCGCTCCACCCCGGGACCGGACGGCGTCCAGCTCTTCGCCCTGCACGAAGGCGCCCTGATCGCCGTCGGCGAGTCCACGACGGAGGCGGCGCAGGTGGCGCTCCCCGACGGCCGCAAAGGCTGGATCCCCTGGAGCGCGCTGGCGTCCACCGATCCGGCTGCGCCCTTCCCCGCCCCCGTGCTATGAGGCCCTCTCGCTCTGGAGAACCGATGCGCTGGCTCATCCTGCTCGCCCTGCCCTTCGCCGTCGCCTGCGGCCCGAAGACGAAGAACCTCTCGGACGCGGAGTTCGACCACTACTACGCCCTGCGCGTCTACATGGAGGAGGAGCAGATCAACACCTACTTGAAGCTGGAGACCCAGGAGGAGCGCGACGCGTACCTCAAGCAGGCCGGGCTCTGGGACCGCTTCTACGGCTACTCGGCGCCCATGCGCGAGGCGATCGTGCGCGGCGACGTCGAGGTGGGCTGGTCGCAGGACATGGTGCTCATGTCCTGGGGACACCCCTACCAGCTCCGCAAGCTGGCGGGCCGCAAGGCCGAGCGCTCCGAGCAGTGGGTCTTCCGCTTCGAGGTGGGCGAGGACAACGCCGTCCGCGTCTGGACGCCGGACTCGAAGACCTACTACAAGGCGAAGCGCCTCTTCGTGCGCGAGCTCACGCTGGACGACGGCAAGGTGGCCGAGATCGTCGAGAAGGAAGCGCACTGGTAGGCGCACGCCGCCGTTGACGCTCCCCCTCGGCTGGCCTATGGTGTCTTACTCCTGGTGCTCAGGTAGGGGTTCCAGGATCGTTCGTCGGAGACACGCATGAAGGTCAGCCTCGTCAGCCCGTATCCGGACATCACGAATTACGGGCTCCGCACGCTCTCCAGCGTCCTTCGCAAGGCCGGTCACCAGACCCAGGTCTTCTGCATGCCGGACTTCGCCGGCGACGGGGAGAGCGTCCACGTCCGCATGTCCGAGGAGCGCTACCCGCCCGAGGTCATCGACCAGATGATCGAGCGGATGCGCGGCACGGACATGGTGGGCATCAGCCTGATGACCCACTACTTCGACACGGCGAAGCAGCTCACGCGCGCCGTCAAGGAGCGGCTGGGCGTGCCGGTGATCTGGGGCGGCTTTCACCCCTCGGTGCGGCCGGACGAGTGCATCCACTACGCCGACTATGTGGCGGTGGGCGACGCCGAGGATCTGATCCTGCAGCTCTGCGACCGGCTGGACCGCGGCGAGGGCAAGAGCCTGCACGACATCAAGTCGCTGATCTGGAAGGACGGCGAGACGGTGATCCGCAACCAGGTGGGCAGCCTGGAGCAGGACCTGGACCAGTACCCGCCGCCGGACTTCTCGCGCGACGACCACTACGTGCTCTTCGAGGGGCAGCTCGCGCCGGTCACCAAGGACCTGCTGCGCCGCTATCTGCACAATGGCACCGTCAGCCGCATGTTCGGGCTCACCGGCTACCAGACCATGACCGGTCGCGGCTGCCCGCACGCCTGCAGCTACTGCGGCAACTCGTTCTATCGCGATCTGTACAAGCGCCAGCGTTATGTTCGCTACCGCTCGGTCGAGCACGTCATCGGCGAGCTCGAGGCGGTCAAGCGCGACATGCCCTTCATCAACTTCTTCTGGTTCTCCGACGACTCCTTCTTCGGTCGGCCCCTGCCCGATCTGCTGAAGTTCTGCGAGGAGTACAAACGTCGAATCGGCGACCCCTTCTACCTGCTGGGCTCGCCGGGCACGATCACCGAAGAGAAGTACGAGGCGCTGGTCGACGCCGGTCTGCTCTGCATCCAGATGGGGCTGGAGCACGGCAGCCCACGCATCCAGAAGATGTTCAAACGTTCGACCATGGGCAACGACAAGATCCTGCGCAGCGCCGAGATCATGGTGCAGTACGCCGACAAGACGGCGCCGCCGCAGTACGACGTCATCTACGATCTCGCCTACGAGACGATGGAGGACAAGCTGAACACGCTGCGCGTGATCAGCGACCTGCCCAAGCCCTACCGCCTGCAGGTCTTCTCCGTCATCTACTATCCCGGCACCTCTCTGCACACGCTCGCGGCGAACGACGGGCTGATCAACGACGAGAAGGCCGAGATCTACGATCGCATGTTCTTCGAGCGGCACGACTCGTACACCAACACGCTGCTCTTCCTGGCGCGATCCGGCAAGTTCCCGCACAAGCTGCTCAAGGTGCTCATCGACCCGAAGGTCGTGAACCTGATGACCTCGGACTACATGGAGCCGCTGGGCGGCGTGGCCAAGCGGTCGATCAGCGTGCTGAGACGAGCGCTGCGCAGCCCCGCGCTGGAGCGCGCGCGCGCGCTGGGCACCGCGGGCGGAATGGACCGCTTCGAGGCCCGCCTGGTCGGCATGACGGGCGCGGACGCCGGAGCCGCCGCCCCCGTGGCGGGCATGACCTTCTGAGCGGGCCGGTGCGACTCGTCACGAAGGTCAACGCCGGCCGGCTGGTCATCGACAAAGGCGAGAGCCGGGACGGCGCGGAGGTCCTCGACCTCTTCCTGCGCGTGCTCGCCGAGGAGCGTTGGTTCGTCTCCCACCCCGATGAGCTGCTGCTGGACCCAGACGCGCAAGGCGCGCAGATCGCCTGGATGAACCGGCAGGAGAACGGCTGCCTGCTCACCGGTCGTATCAAGGGAGCGTTGGTGGGGGTGGTCAAGATCACCGGCGGCGACCTGAGGCGCATCCAACACGTCGGGAGGCTGGAGGTCTTCGTGGACAGCGCCGTGCGCGGCGGCGGCGTCGGCACCGCCCTGATGGAGGCCGCCATCCAATGGGCGGAGGAGAACCCGCGGCTGCGGAAGCTGTCTCTCTGCGTCTTCGACGACAACCCGCGCGCCATCGCCG
>CAZKWG010000235.1:0-10170 GCA_964556105.1 uncultured Enterobacterales bacterium
CGACGCCCGGCGCGCGTGCTACCTTCCCGCTCGGAGGCGGACGTGCACGAGGCCTCCGACGTCTTCTTCGCCGTCGCCCGCGAGATGGCCGGGTGAGCTCGGGCCCGCTCGTCGCGCTCAGTGACCTCGCCCCCGGCGAGGACCGCGCCCGCGCCTCGCAGGCGCTCGAGCGCTTCCGCCTCTGCGCTCCCGTGGGCGGCGCGGACCCGCTGCTGGCCCAGGGCTACGCCTTCCTGGCGGACTACTTTGGTCCGAAGGGAGAGATCGAGCGCTGGCCCGTGCTCCGCACCTGGGCGGACCACGACATTAGACCACTGGTCCAACTTCGCGCCCGCTACCGCATGATCCTCGCCTTCGACGAGGACGGCGCGCTGGCGGGCGCCCGCGACTGCTACGCGGTCCTCGACGTCGTCGCGCGGATCTGCGTGGTCTACCTGTCCCACGCCCTCGTCGCCCCCGCCCATCGCCGCGGCGGGCTCGCGCCGCTCCTGCGCGCCGCCGGCGCCACCCTGGGCCGACAGATCATCGCCGAGCACGGGCTGGACCGCGCCGAGGTCGAGCTGCTCCTCGCGGTCGAGCAGGAGCCCATCGACCCGCAGGACCACGACAGCCACGTCCGGCTGACGGCGTACGGCCGCGCCGGCTTCCAGGCCATCGATCCGGCCATCCTCCCCTACTGTCAGCCGGACTTCCGCGATCTGGAGACGCTCGGCGTGCCGGCGCAGCCGCTGCCGCTGCTGGCGGTGGTGCGGCGCGTCGGCCACGAGGGAGAGCGCACCCTCCCCCGCGCGCTCGCGTCCGCCTTCGTGCGCCACCTCTACGCCGTCTTCGGCACCCACTGCCGCCCCGCCGACCTGGAGCCGCCGCTGCGTCACGCGCTCGACGCCCTGGCGCGCTGGCCCTCGGACACGCTGCCGCTCGAGCCGCTGCCGCGACATCCGAGCGAGGCGCCCACCCAGACGACCCTGCTCCGCGACCGCGCGCTCACCTTCTTCCCCGCTCCCTGAACGCTGCCCGAGGCCCCGATGAGCACCACCGCGACGCCAACCCAGCTCGAGCCTGCGCTCCTGACCGAGCTCTTCCCTGGCGAGCCCACCACCGCCAGCCTGCTGACCGCGGTGCCCGGACCCCGCACCGCCGAGCTGCGCGCCCGCCACGCCCGTCACCAGGACCCGCGCACCGTCTTCGTCTATCAGGACGCTGAGAAGAGCGTCGGGAACTACCTGGTGGACGTGGACGGGAACACCTTCCTGGACATCTACACCCACATCGCCACCATCCCGGTCGGCTACAACCACCCGGCCCTGCTCGAGGCCTGGAAGAGCGGCCGCTTCGACTGGTGCGCCGGCTATCGCGCCAGCCTGGGCTTCCTGCCGCCCGAGCAGTGGGTGGACCTCGTCGATCGCGTGCTGGCGCCGGTCGCCCCGCCCGGCCTGGACCAGGTGCTCACCGTCACCAGCGGCTCCGAGGCCGTCGAGAACGCGATCAAGCTGGCCTGCGCGCGGCTGGCGTCGCGACGGCGCGGCGGCGCGGGCCCCACCGCGCAGGACCTGGAGCTGGTGATGAAGAACCAGCAGGTGGGCATAGACCGTTTCAAGGTCATCTCTTTCGAGGGCGGCTTTCACGGCCGCACGCTGGGCTCGCTCTCGGCCACGCGCAGCAAGGCCATCCACAAGCTGGACTTCCCCGCCTTCGACTGGCCGGTCGTCCCCTTCCCCGCCAACCTCTTTCCGCAGGACCAGCACCGGCAGCACAACCACGAGCTGGAGGCGCAGAGCCTCACCCAGATCGAGGCCATCCTGCGCGCCCACCTGGACGAGGTCGCCGCGGTCCTGATCGAGCCCATTCAGGGCGAGGGCGGCGATCGCCACGCGTCGAAGGCCTTCTTCCAGGCCCTGCGCCGGCTCTGCAGCGCGTACGAGGTCACCCTGATCGTGGACGAGGTCCAGACCAGCGTGGGCGCCACCGGCACCTTCTGGGCGCACGAGCAGTGGGACCTGCACGAGCCGCCGGACATCGTCACCTGGTCGAAGAAATTCCAGCTCGGCGGGCTCCACTTCCGCTCCGACCTCCTCCCGGCCGAGCCCTGGCGCATCTTCAACACCTTCCTCGGCGACCCCCTGCGCGTGGCGCAGCTCGAGGTCATCCTGGAGGTGATCGCGCGGGACGGCCTCGTCGCCCACACCGCGCAGACCGGGCAGCTCCTGGTGAGCGGACTCGAGGCGCTGCAGAGCCAGCACGAGGGCTTCCTCTCCCAGGCCCGCGGCGCCGGCACCTTCGCCGCCATCGACGCCCCGGACGGCCCCAGCCGCGACCGCCTGGTGGACGCGCTGCGCCGCCACGGTCTGCTCGCCGGGGGCTCGGGTCAACGCTCGATCCGCTTCCGGCCGGCGCTGGTCTACGGGGCGCGCCATGTGGACGAGACGATGGCCCGCTTCGACGCGGCCGTCATGAGCGTGCGGGGCTGAGCGGCGCGCGAAGCCTCCTGGCGCGCGGCGGGTTAATGGGCGATGCCGCCTCCCTGGCGGATCCTGGAGGAGCCCCATGTCCAGCCTCAGCCTGCTCGCCCTGCTCGTCGCCTGCAACACCGACAAGGAGGCCGGCGAGACCGGCGAGACCGGCGAGACCGGCGAGACCGGCCTGCCCGACACCGACACCGACACCGACACCGACACCGACACCGACACCGACACCGACACCTCCCGCCCCGACGGGGACGCGACCCTCACCTTCGCGCTGAGCGGGAGCTGGGAGGGCAGCACGCTCACCCTGACGGGCTTCGACCCGACGGCGGGCTACACCTGGACCTACGGCGCGACCATCGCCACCGAGGCGCCGACCGCCGACACCGTCTCCGTGACCGTGGGCATCCCCGACCTGGACGCGATGGTCGAGATCGATCCGGAGAACGCGCCCGGCCTGATGGCGGCGGTCTACCAGCCCGCGCTGCACCTGGACGAGGACGGCGACAGCGCCCTGAGCGGCGACGAGACCTACCTGGGCGCCGGGACCGTCTGGCCCACCTACGTCGAGGGCGAGATCCCCGACGACTGGGCGGACGCCGGGCTGGTGGAGGGCTGGAACGCCGTGGCCTACAGCGCGGAGGGCGAGCCGCCCGTGGTGGGCGATCTGAGCGCCATCCCGCTGGAGGCCAGCTTCATCCTCCAGGAGCGCCTGACCGTGGGCGGCATCTGGACCGGCGGCGACACCACGGACGTGCGCCTTGGGCTGCTCCCTGGCACCGTGCTCACGGGCGGCAGCGTGGACGAGGCCCTCTACGACGAGCCGCTCGCCGACGCCTGGGAGATCTCCATCGAGGGCCCGCCGCCGGACGATCACCTCTCCAGGGTGGACGGGATCAGCGGCGAGGTGGCCTTGGAGCTGCCCATCACCTATCGAGACAACGACGGCAGCGAGGCGCTGAACCTCGGAGACGACTTCCTGTACTTCGCCTGCTATGGTACCGACGCCGTCTCCGTGACCTGGCTCCCCCCGGTGACCGACCTGCAGGCCGGCTACCTGCTCGCCCTCTCGGGCCTGCGCCCGGGCTGGCTCGCGCTGACGGTGAGCGCGGCGGGCGCCTTCGAGGTCCCGGAGGCCGACACGACGACGCTCGAGCTGTCCGACGCCTGCTCCGCGTTCTGAGCGAGACATGAACATCCAGATCTTCCACGACCCACGCTATGAAGCCGACATCGGCGAGCACATCATGCCCATCCGGAAGTTCCGGCTGGTGCGCGCCGCCGTCGAGGCCGCGCAGCTCCCGGTGAGCATCGCCTCGCCGGAGCCCATCGCAGACGAGGATCTGCTGCGGGTCCACACGGCCGAGTACATCGAGGCCATCCGCACCGGCGAGCCGCGGGCCCTGGCGCAGTCGCAGAAATTCCCCTGGTCTCCCGAGCTGGCGGACGCGGTGCGCTGGACCAACGGCGGCTGCGTCGCGGCGCTTTATGCTGCATTGCAGCATGGCGTGGCCGGCAACCTGGCCAGCGGCTTTCACCACGCGCATGGGCCGCACGGCGAGGGCTTCTGTACCTTCAACGGCCTCATCGTCTCGCTGGAGCGCGCCCGCGCCGAGGGCCTGCTGAAGCGGGCGCTCATTCTGGACATGGACCTCCACTACGGAAACGGCACGGCGGCCCTGCTGGAGACGCGGCCGGACTTCCACGGCCTGTCCATCTACGGCAACTGGTACAAAAAGAACCTCGCCTACCGCGACGTCACTGCCGAGCGCGCGCCCGACACGGAGAACGCCTGGTCGATCCCCGTGCCGGCCGGCGCCGACGGCGAGCAGTACCTGGACATCCTGAAGGCGTCCTTGAAGCCGGCCATCGAGCGCGCCCGGCCCGACGTGCTCTGGTACCAGGCGGGAGCGGACCCCTACAAGGAGGATCCCTACTCGCCGCTCAACCTGGACCACGCCGATCTGAAGGCGCGCGACGCCTACGTCTTCGAGACCGCGCGCGCGCTGGGCCTGCCCGTCGCCTGGGTGCTGGCCGGCGGCTACACGAAGGACACGAGCAAGGTGGTGCAGGTCCACCTGAACACGGCCATCGCCTGCTGCGAGGTCTTCGCGGGCTCGGCGCTCAACGCCGCCGCGGTGACTTCCCCGTCAGGCCCGTGACCACCTGGTAGCCGGTCCAGCGCAGCGGCTCCGGCGGGATGTAGTACAGCGGGTTCTGGTAGAAGGGCAGCGCGCGCCAGGGCTCGTGGTGGTCGCTGTACAGGTCCGTGAGCACCTTGCCGGCGAGGTTGGCCAGGGCCACGCCGTGCCCGCTGTAGCCCAGCGCGAAGTAGACGTTCTTGTGCTGGCCGCGCACGCCCATGGTGGGCTGGCGGTTCATGGTGATGGCCAGCGGGCCGCTCCAGCGATGCTGGGGCGCGCGACCGGCGAGCGCCGGGACGTAGCCATGAAGGCGCCGCTCCACCGCCCGGAAGGCGCGCTCGTGCTCAATCGGATCCAGCGCCGTGGGCCCCCCGAAGCGGTAGGTGTAGGAGGCGTTCGAGCCGCCGCCAAAGAGCAGCCGGCCGTCGGGCTCATCCCGCCATAGGCGATCCGGTCGAGGTCGTCGCAGAAGGCCAGGCCAGGACGCCAGCCGACGGCCGCGGCGCTGGCCGGGTCGAGCGGGCCGGTGGCGACCATGTGCGACTGAAGCGGGAAGATGCGGTCTCCAAAATAGCCCAGCTTCGCCGAGTATGCGCTGGTCGCCAGCACCAGAGTGGGGGCGCTCACGCTGCCCTCGGCGGTCTGCACCCGCACGGTGGCGCCCTCGTCGATGCGGGTCACGAGCGTGTTCTCGTAGATGGCCACGCCGCGTGCCAGCAGCAGGGGCGCCAGCGCGCGGATGAAGTCCACGCCGTTGACCATGCCGCTCCGTGGATCGAAGAGCCCACCCTGCACGCCCTCCATCGCCAGCAGCGCGCGCGTCTCCGCGGCGTCCTTCCAGACCACGTCGATGCCGTAGCTCTGCAGCAGCAAGGCGTGGGCCTGCCCCTCCTCGACGCGGCGCAGATCCGTGCAGAGCTCGAAGGTGCCGTCGTAGGCATAACGAACCTTCAGGTCGTGCTTCTGGATGGTGTCCACGATGAAGCGGATGCCGAGGTCCGTGGCGGCATAGACGCGGCGCACCAGCTCCGGGTCCTCATAGCCGACGCCGTTGATCCAGTGCAGCATCTGTCCGCCGCTGCGCCCGCTGGCGCCGTTGGCCAGGGTGCGGGCCTCGAGCAGCACGACCCGCCGATCGGGGAAGCGCTCGGAGAGATGCCAGGCCGTCGACACCCCCGTGAAGCCGCCGCCCACGATGACCACGTCGGCGCGCACATCCCCCCGCAGCGGCGCCTGCGGGGCGATGGCGACCGCCCCGTCCAGCCACACCGACTGGTTCAGGTCAAAATCCTGCGTTACAGGCGGCATCTGCTCAACACTCCTCCAAAGTGGTGCTTGCCGGGGATCTCGCCCCTGAGGCATGCTGTGGAAAGCTGACGCTGGAGACCACGTGAACCCCGCCCGACGTGTGCGCCTGTGCCTCAAGGACCTCTACCATCAAGACGTGGTGGAGATGATCGAGAGAGAGACCAAGCGGTACGTGATGTGGAACATCGAAGATCCGAACGACCCGGATCTGGAGCCCGCCTGGCAGATGCTCTGGGACGCCTTCGGCCCCGTGGGCGAGATGGAGAAGAAGGAGACCATCCTGGAGTGGCTGGGGGAGGACTCCTTCCAGGCGCTGCCGAACGGCACGTTCATGAAGTACTTCATGATCGTGGCCAAGGACCGCGACGGGAACGTGCGCGGCGCGCGCGACGGCACGATCCTGATCAATCCGGCCTACGCGCCCGATCTCTGCGTGGTCTACCTGGCCCATATCTTCATGCTACCTCAAGCGCGCGGGACGGTCCTCTCCTACTGGCTGCGCATCGCGCCGGTGGAGATCGCCATGCAGTTCATGGCCGACCTCCACGCCCGGGGCAAGCTCAAGCTCCCCCAGCCCGACCGACCCGGCCGCTACTTCGGGATGCAGATCGATCTCGTCGCCGAGATGGAGTATTTCACCCCCGAAGAGCGCATCTCCTGGCAGCGCATCCTGTTCTACGGCCGCGGCGGCTTCGACGCCATCGATCCCCGCCACTACCCCTTCCAGCAGCCGGACTTCCGCGAGCCGGAGGAGATCGCCGCGACCGGCCAGCACCCCCTGCCCTTCATGCTGCTGGTCCGCCGCATGGGGCGCGAGCGGGTGGCCATGCTGCCCATCGCCGAGGCCATGGCGATCACGCGCCTGATGATGGACGACCACGCCACCTACTGCACGCCGGCCTCGATGGACGTGACCTACAGCTACCTGCTGGCCCGCCTCGAGGAGCGCGCCCGCCAGAAGGACTACGTCGCCCTGCTGCCGCTGCCCACCGGGCCACAGAACCTGAACCGCCTCAAGCGCCTGTTCCGCCACCCGGTCTACACCCGCTTCTACGCGGGCGCCCCGGCCACCGAGGCCTACCTGCGGAGCGGGATCAAGGAGAAGATGGCGGCGAACCCCCGCTACATCGACGACGCCATCGCGCGCATCCACGCCGAGCTGGCGACGCGCATCGAGGACGTCTACCCGACGCGTGAGAAGGGCTTCACCTGGGACGACCGGCCGAAGTCCGCGGGAGAGCTGGCGGCGGACGCCCCGGAGCCGCTGGGCGCCGACTTCCCCGACGAGAACACCCTCTCACGCCCGCCGGAGCGCTGGCCCTTCTGAGGGCCCTACCTCGACTCTGGCGAGCCCGCCTCGGCGCCGATGCCGAGCCGCTCGAGCTTGCGGTACAGCGTGGCGCGGCTGATCCCCAGCCGGCGCGCCGCCGCCACCCGGCTCCCGTTCTCCATGGCGAGGGCGCTCAGGATCGCCGAGCGCTCGTCCGTCGGGCTCGCCAGGACGGGCTCCGACAGCTCAGGAGGCAGATCGCCGGGCGAGACCAGGCCGCCCCGACACCGGATGACCGCGTACTCGATGGCGTTCTTCAGCTCGCGCACGTTGCCGGGCCAGCCATAGGCGACCAGCCGACGCAGCGCCTCGGGGTGGACCTCCGTGACCGCCTTTCCGGAGTTGAGCCGGGCCTGGGCCAGGAAGTAGCTGACCAGCAGCGGGATGTCGTCCGGGCGCTCGCGCAGCGGCGGCACCGGGACACGACCGACGCGGACGCGATAAAACAGATCCTTGCGGAAGCGACCCGCGGCGACCTCCTGGGCCAGATCCCGGTTGGTCGCCGTCACCAGGCGCACGTCCACCTTTCGTGGCTTGACCTCGCCGAGTCGAAGCACCTCGCGCTGCTCCAGCGCGCGCAGCAGGGCGACCTGCACGGCCGGCGAGATGTCCCCGATCTCATCCAAGAAGAGCGTGCCGTTGTGCGCGGCCTCGAAGAGCCCTGCCCGGTCGGAGAAGGCCCCGGTGAACGCGCCGCGGGCGTGCCCGAAGAGCTGACTGGAGAGCAGCGCATCCGAGATCCCCGCGCAATTGACCGCCACGAAGGGGCCGTCTCTCCGCGGGCTCTGGGCATGAATGGCCCGCGCGACCAGCTCCTTGCCTGCGCCCGTCTCGCCCTCGATGAGCACGGTCCAGCTCCCGGAGGCGATCTGGCCGATCAGCTCGTAGAGGGCGTGCATGGCCGTGGACTCGCCGATCATCTCGCCGCTGGTCCGCCGATTCAGCTCGCGCTGAAGGGCGAGCACCGTGGTCACGTCGTAGACGAAGAGGATGCGCCGGGAGGGCGCGCGCGGATCCTCCCGCACGTCGATCTCCAGCTCCAGCGGTCGCTCGGCCCCGGCGACGCGCACCCGCAGGCGCCGCTGGCCTTGAGCGGGCTGCTGGAGCAGCGCGCTGAGCGCCTCGCGATCCGCTCCCGAGACGGGGAGGGCGAGCTCCCAGCGCACGCCGGCGTCCGGCGCCACGGTCCACTGGATGGGCAGCGCGTAGAGCGCGCGGCTGGCAAACGAGATGGCGCCATCGGCGTCCAACACCAGGGTGCCCACGGCGAGCTGATCGAGGATGGTGAGCAGGTCCCCGTGGCTGCGCTTCAGGGCCTCGTGCGCCTCCGCCAGGCGCTGCTCGGCGCCCCGGCGCGCGACCTCCGCGCGCCGCGCGACGAGCAGGGTCGCGCACATCCCCAGGAAGGGGCGCAGCTCCTCGACATGAGCCTGCCGGTAGCCGCCCGGCCGGTTCGCCACCCCGATCATCCCGACCAGCGCCGCGCCGTGCTTGATCGGCAGCCCGAGGAAGGAGGACAGGGGCGGATGGCCCGACGGCAGCCCGCCGCGACGCGGGTCATCCGAGGGGGAGTTCGAGATATAGACGTCCCCTGTCTTGATCACCTCCCCAAAGAGCGTGTCGAGCCGACGAAACTGCATCCTGGCGCCCTGTCCCGCCTTGAAGAGCGCGCGCGTCTCCTCGTTCCAGGCCAGGTCGGTGACGGCCTTCGTCTCGAGATAGGGGCCCTCGCCGTCCTGTTTGACCTCGGCGATGAAGCCGTACGCGCTGCCCGTGAGCACGAGGGTCGGCTCGAGGATCGGCGCGAAGGCCGCGTCCGTCTCGTCCCCGGAGAGCAGCGCGTCCTGCGCGACGGCGATCGCATGCAGGAGCCGCGAGGCGTGGGTCAGCCGCGCGCGGCTCTCGGCGAGCTCGGCCAGGTTCCGGCGCTGGTTCAACGCGAACATCACCTGGTCGGCGAACAGGCAGAGCGTGTCGACCTCGTCCTCCGTCAGCGTGCGCGCGCGCCGGTCCAGCACGCACAGCGCGCCGAGGATCTGCCCGTCGGGGCTGCGCAGGGGGGCGCCGGCGTAGGCGCGAACGCCCTCGGGGCGAGCCACCATGGGCAGGGCCTTGAAACGATCGTCCTCCCGCGCGTCCCGCACGAGCAGCGGCGCGCCACGAGAGACCGTGTGGGCGCAGAAGGTGAGGTCGCGCGGCACCTCGCTGACCCCCATCCCGATCTCCGCCTTCAGCCAGCAGCGGCGCTCATCGAGCAGCGTGATCGCGCCCATGGGCACACCCAGCGTCCGGCAAAGCAGCGCCACGACGCCGTTCAGATCCGGCGAAGGAGGCGTGTCCAGGATCGCGTAGCTGGCCAGGGTCTCGAGACGCCTGGACTCATCTGCCGTGGGAGGGGGGAGCAGGTGGACCTCGCGCTGAGACGTCAGTGTCTCACGGGGCGCCATGACCGTCTATCCCCGTGACGCCATCCGATGCCGAAAGCTCGACGGCTCCACCGACTCCAGGGCGGGTCCGAGGAGCGCCCACATGGCGAGATCCCCTACCGCGCAAACCAGATCGGTCATCTCGCCATCCCGAGCGAAAAGAAAGCTGTCCGGCGCTGCGCTCTCTGCGACGCCTGGGCCGCGCTGCGCCGCCGGGCCCTGCCTCCCTCGGAGGCCGAGTTCCTGGCTCGGCTGCTGCTGTCTCTGGTGGGCCGAAAGCTGAATGAGCTCACCCATGATGCCACCACCTGCCTGATCGGATTGGCTTGCACGACAACCATATGCAAGAATCACGCCAACCCCTCTCGGATCTCGAGAGACGAGGAGATCGGGCCATGTCGGCCGCGAGTTGCCAACCGGCACGCCGCCGGACATGCGCGTCAACCCGCTGGACTGTCTCAAGACACTGTCGCACGTGAGACAGGCTCGGGAGCGCAGGG
>CAZKWG010000236.1:0-10168 GCA_964556105.1 uncultured Enterobacterales bacterium
GCTCCTGGATCCTCCTCGGCGACGTCACCGGCCACGGCCTCTCCTCGGGGCTCGTGATGTTGATGGCCCAGAGCGTGATGAGCTCGCTCCTGCACGCGCACCCGCGCATCCAGCCCGGCGAGCTGAACCTGCTGGCCAACCGGATCCTCGCCGAGAACCTGGTCCGCATGCGCGAGGAGCGGACCATGACCATCGTCTCCATCTGCCTGGACGGCCGCGACGACGTCGTGCTGAGCGGCAGCCACGACAACCTCTTCGTGCACCGCGGCGCCAGCGGCGAGGTCGAGACCATCGAGATCGACCAGTTCCCCTTCCAGCTCGGGCTCGTCGGCGACGTCCCCGCCGAGCTGGTCAGCGAGGTGCGGATCCGGCTGGCCGTGGGCGACACCCTCTACGTGATCACCGACGGCGTGACCGAGGCTGCCGCCAGCGGAGACTACGCGAAGGGGACCTTCGACGAGTCCCGTCTCATCACGTTCATCAAGAAGAACGCCACGCTCCCCGTGGCGGAGATCAAGCAGCGCCTGGTCGATGAGCTCGCCACGTTCACCCATGGCATCTTCCATGACGACGTCACCTTCATCATCGCGCGCCGACAGGAGGCCCTGTGAAGCTCCGCCTCTCCATCGCCAGTACCACCGCGGACGTCCTCCGATGTCAGTACTTCATCGCCGAACACTACAATAAACACTTCGGGATCATGTTCTCCGAGGACATCCACGACCTGGAAGCGAAGATCGAGCCCTACCCACACCGCTACTTGATGGGGACCGTGGACGGTGAGCTGGTCGCGACCATGGGCCTGTACACGCACAACACCTATGTCGAGCGCTACGGCGAGATCACCGACGAGGACCTGCGGCTTCACCTCGAGGCCGCGGGGGTCACGGCCGAGTACCAGGGCGCGGAGAAGCACGAGCTGACCAAGCTGGTGGTCAGGGAGGGCTGGGAGGGCCACGGACTGGCGAGGCTGATCCACGTCGCCGCCCACGCGCGCGACTTCCAGGAGCTCGACGCGAAGGGGCCCGTGCTGATCCTGACCTGCGCCAAGGTCTCGCTGTTGCGGCGCATGTACGCCCCGCGCGGCGCCATCACCTCCCGCTTCCTGGCCTCCTTCCCCCGCTACCCCATCCACGCCGCCTACCGCTCGGACGAGGACCCCATGGAGAGCCGCCTGACCATCCCGTCCATCGACGTGCCCGAGGAGCTGCGCGCGCGACGGCTCCCGGACGAGCTGGAGCTCCATCTCCCGGGAGCGGCGACGGGAGGTCGCCCATGATCCCGACGGGCCTGCATGGCGACGCGGCGCCCCCGCACGACGGGGCGAGGCTGATTACGGACCTTCGCCTGGAGATCACGCCGCTGGATCTCATCGTCCAGTGGCAACGATGCAGCATGACGGCTGATTTCCTGGCGCAGTACCTGGCCTGGCACTTCATCGATCGCGCCAACGCCCAGCAGACGCTCTCGACCGGGCTGAACGAGCTGATCGAGAACATCGCCAAGTTCTCGGCGAACAAGCGGGATCCAGCGACGCTCTCCGTCGCGCACTACGGCGAGCACCTGCGCATCACCACCGTCAACCGGGCGCGGGGCGCGCGGGCCGCTGCCCTGGCCTCCCGCCTGGACCGCCTGGCCAGCACCGACCCCGAGGAGCTCTTCCTCGAGCAGCTCGAGCACACCGCCAGCAATGATCGCGCCGCCTCCGGCCTCGGGCTGATCACGATCAAGAAGGATTACGGCGCGCTGATGTGGGCCGAGGTCCTGACGATCGACGGCGAGGCGGACCTGTACGAGGTGCGTTTCACGGTGGAGCTGGACGTGAACCGGGTCGAGCAGGGCTGAGCGCGCCCGCCGGGATCAGCCCGGCCGGGTGCCCGCCGCGGTGTACACGTTCACCGTGGCCAGGAAGCGCCCCGCCTTCTGGCGCGCCTGCAGCGCGGCCTTGACCTCCACGACGTCGTCCGCGCTCATCTGGCCAGCCTCGATCGCCGCCAGGAAGCCGGCGTCCAGATTGCCCATCTTCTCCAGGACGCCGTAGTCCAGGAAGAAGACGACGTGCGCCGCCAGCTCGATCTCCACCAGGCCCGCGGCCCGGAACATGCCGTAGAGCTGCCGGCCAATCCAAGGGTTCCTGGCCTGCCCTCGGGCGAACTCCATGTAGCGCTCGAAGGCCGGGCTGCGGGGACCGTCCACACAGTAGGTGCCCCAGTCGGGGTCGGCGAGGACGATCCGCCCCCCGGGCCGGAGGACGCGGATCATCTCGGCGAGCGCCTTCTCCGGCGCCGCGAGGTGCTGAAACATCCGGTCGGCCCGCGCGGCGTCGAAGCTGGCGTCGTCCAGGGCCAGGGCGTGGACGTCCCCCACGCTGAAGCGCAGCGGCAGGCCACCCTCGCCCCAGCGGCGCCGCGACTCCTCGACCATCGCGGCGCTGAAGTCGATGCCCAGCACGCTGCCGCTCGGGCCCACCCGCTCCGCCATCCGCGCCGCGTCGTCCCCGGTGCCGCAGCCGACGTCCAGCGCCCGCTGCCCAGGCAACAGCCGCATCAGGGCGAGGGTGTTGGCCTTGTAGACGCTGGCGGCATCCATCGAGCGCACGGTGTCCAGATAGGCCAGAAAGGCGCCGGTGTCCTGCACCTTGTCCACGTCGGACCACGCGGCCTGGCTCGGCGTCGTCGTCTGCTCAGCCATGGGACCCCCTGTGCTTGCTCGTCATGCGCCCGGCTCACCGGCATGCCCGTCCAGGAGCGCGAGGGCGCGCCGGAGCGCCAGCCTCATCTCCTCCTGCTCGACGCGGGAGGTGACGCCGGGGAGCAGCTCCAGGGACGCCAGCCGAAAGCCGCCGTCCACCGCCTGGAAGGTCGTCCGCCCCGCCGGGAGATCGCCCGCCAGCCCGAGCAGCTCCCAGCACTCCACCGGGTGGGACACGCCCTTGAGCTTCAAGGGCCCCCGCGGCTCCGCCCGGACGCGATCGGCGATCAGGTTGTAGGTGGAGCCGCTGATCAGGATCCCCCCGTGCGGGGCGGCGCCCTCCAGCCGGGAGGCGATGTTCACCGCGCCGCCGATGGCCGTGTACGACATCCGGTGCTTCACCGAGCCGAAATTGCCCACCGTGCAGACGCCGGTGTTGATGCCCATCCGCGTCTGGAGCCGCCGGTCGGCCCCCAGCGACATGGCGTCCAGGAGCCGCCCCACGTCCGCCTGCATCTCCAGCGCCATCCGGGCGCAGCGCCAGGCGCTCTCGGCGGGGTCGGCCTCATCGTCGTCGCCGAAGAAGACCATCACCGCGTCGCCGATGAACTTGTCGATGGTCGCGCCCCAGCGGGTCGCGATCTCCACCATCGCCTCCAGATAGCGGTTCAGGACCTCAGAGAGCACCTCGGGCTCGACCGTGTCGGTCATGTCGGTGAAGCCGACGATGTCCGAGAAGAAGACCGTGATCCTGCGGCGCCGGTTCTGTCGGCTGTCGGCCTTCACCTCGCCGCCCGCGATGCGCGCGAAGAGCTGAGGCGAGAGATAACGCCGCATGTTCTCCGTCAGCTCGGTGATCTGGTCATTGCGCAGGGAGAGCTCGTTCTCGGTGTCCGTGGCGTGCGCGACCACCACCTGATGGACCAGGGCGAGGTCCTCGTAGCCCTCCCGCAGGGCGCTGGTGAGCCGCGCCAGCTCGCGGGCCCGGTGGAGGAGCGCCCCGTCGCCCAGGGTGACACCGTCCTCGCCGCCCAGCGCGCTCAGCTCCGCGACGAGCCCATCGAGGGCGGCCACGCCGTCATCGCCGAGGACCTCCTCGAGCGTCAGCCCCTCGCTCACCCTGCCCTCCGCGCCATCGGTCCCGCCCATCCTATCATGGGCCCAGGACGCTGCGACGAAGGGGCCACGGAGCGGCCCGCGGCGCATGACGGACGGGCCCGGGCCCGATAGAGAGGGCACGGGTGACAGCCCCTGACGCGCGCCTCCCAGCGCGGTGGAATGATCATGGCCGACGAGTACAGCATTCAACTCGACGGGTCAGGTAACGGAGCTCGCCTCGCCGGGATTCTCCGGCTCGCCTCGCCGGTCGCCTACAAGCCCGTCCTCGAGCCCCTGCACGCGGCGATCGAGGCGAAGCCCGCGTCGTACCGCCTGGACATCGGAGGGCTCACCTTCATGAACAGCTCGGGCGTGACGGCGCTCTCGCGGCTGGTCATGGCGGCGCGCCAGCACGACGTCCCCCTGGTGTGCGTGGTGGACGACGCCGTCCCCTGGCAGCGCAAGACCCTCTCCTCGCTCCAGCGCCTCTACCCGAAGCTGGAGCTGCGCACCGCCTGAGGGCGCGGGGCCCTCGCCGCGCTCAGCGCAGCCGGATCTGACGGATCGACCGGATCGCGGTCTCGTCTCCGGAGATCGTCCTGGCCGAAGACACCAGCCGCTGGAGCGCGTCCGTGCTCAGCGGCCGGTCCAGCGCGGCCAGATCGTAGGCGACGCCGAGGCTCTCGAAGTCCTTGTGGACCGAGGAGAGGTTGGACGCGCCGCCCTCGAAGATCGCCTCGTCGATGGCGCGCTTGGTGCCGCGCGCCGTGCTGTGGGCCACCGCGAGCAGCACGCGGCCCTCCTCGCCGTCCTCGATCAGACCCAGGCGGGTGCGCGGGCTGAACACGCAGTCGCGCACGCTGCCGAAGCGGGTGAAGGCGCGAAAGGTCTGGGCCACGCGGCGGGCGATCCGCGGCTGGGCCTCGTTGGTGGCGGCGCCCAGGTGCGGGGTGACGGCGATCCGCGGCTCGTCCCGGTACGGGTTCTGCCAGGGCTCCTTGCCGTGGGGCTCGTCCGGGTAGACGTCCACGGCGGCGCGGCGGATCTTCCGCTCCCGCACGGCGTCCAGCAGATCCTCGGTCGCGTGCAGGAAGCCGCGGGCCAGATTGAGGAAGAGGCGCGGGCCGGACTCCGGCCGGTCGGCGCCGAGCTGAAAGAGCAGCTCTCGGCTCAGGACCCCGGCGTTGGAGCGCCCGTTCACGTCCTCCGCCGAGAGGTGGACGCTCACCGCGTCCGAGCCGCGGAAGAGGTCGGCCAGGCTGCTGGCCTGCTCCCAGCCGAACTCCTGGCCCACCTCCACCGCCACCTCGCGGTTGTCGAAGAAGCGGACCTTCATCCCGAAGGCCTCGGCCGCGCGCGCGACCTGACGGCCGATGTTGCCCAGCCCCAGCACGCCGAGGATCTTCCCCTGGACCTCGTAGCGCTCGGTGTTCGACTTGTCCCAGTCCCCGGCGCGGCAGGCCACGTCGGTCTCGTACAGGCGCCGCGAGAGGGCGACGAGGTGGCCGATGGCCAGCTCCACCACGCTGCGGCCGTTGGAGACGGGGTCGTTGAAGACCAGCACCCCGTGGTCGGCGCAGGCCTGCTTGTCTACCGAGTCGTCGCCGATGCAGCAGAGCTGCACCGCCAGCAGGTCCGGGCAGGCGCTCACCACCCGCCGCGTCACCTCCACCCGGCTGCGCTTGAACAGGGCCTGCGCCCGGTGCTCCTGCAGCAGCGCGATGAGCTGATCCTCGCCGGGCGAGCCCGGGAAGCGCACCACCTCGACCCCGTCCTCGCGCAGCAGATCGTCGAGGATGGGGTGCGGGTTCTCCACGACCAGCGCGCGGGTGATCGCTTCCATGCAGATGCGAGCCATAGGGCCTCCGAGGGCGGGGGCTTAACCCATGTCACCGCCTCCGCCCCTCACTCGTTGTAGGTGCTCCACCCACGGTTGTAGTACTCGCTCAGCACCGGCTGGTCCATGCGGTTGACCTCGACGCCGTCGGGGCGCTGCATGTCCTCGGGGAACGCGAACATCCCCACCAGCGTGGCCGCGTTCAGGAAGCGGGTCGGCACGCTGGGGCGCAGGGTCGCGGGCGCGAGCGGCGCGCGGGAGGCGAGGATCCAGCCCCACTCCCCGAAACTAGGCACGTTTGCATGGTAGGGCCAGGTCTGGAGCGGGGGCTCCGTGGCGGCGGCCAGGGTGGCCTCGACGCACCAGAAGGCCTGCGGCGCGAAGAAGGGCGAGGTGGCGTGCGTGGCCAGGGCGCCGCGGGCGGTGAGGCGGCGGGCGAGCAGGGCGTAGAACGAGGTGCTGTACAGCCGCGCCAGGACGGGGCTGTGCGGATCGGGCAGGTCGGCCAGGATAACGTCGTAGAAGCTCGTGTCCCGCTCGGCGAAGAGGCGGGCGTCCTCGTTGACCACCCGCACCCTGGGGTCGGAGAGCGCGCCGCCGTTGAGGGCCACCAGCTCGCGCCGCTCGCGCGCCAGCCGCGTCATCTCCGGGTCCAGATCCACCAGCACGATCTCCCGCACCGACGCGTACTTGAGCACCTCCCGCGCCGCCATGCCGTCCCCGCCCCCGAGGATGAGCACCCGCTCCGCCCGCGGGACGGCCTCCATCGCCGGGATCACCAGGGGCTCGTGGTAGCGGGCCTCGTCGGAGCTGGCCAGCTGCAGGTGCCCGTCCAGGTAGAGGCGCACGTCGTCGCGCCAGCGGGTGATCACGATGCGCTGGTAGGAGGTGCTCTTCGCGTAGACGACGCTGTCCTGGTAGTGCAGATCCTCGAGGAAGCCCACCAGCCGCGCCGACCCGAAGAAGGCCAGCACCAGCAGCAGCGCGCTGACCCCGAGCAGGCCACGCAGCCCGCGCGAGCGCTCCGGCAGCAGGCGCAGGCCCAGGCTGGCGACGGCGAGGTTGGCCAGCCCAAAGGCCACCGTGGACCGGGAGATCCCCAGGTAGGGGAGCGCCACGAAGGGCACCAGCAGCGACCCCACCAGCGCCCCCAGATAGTCGAGCGCCAGCGTGTCCGACAGGGCGTTCTCCAGCGCCTGCTCCTCGCGCAGGATGCGCACCAGCAGCGGCACCTCCAGCCCGACGCCCGCGCCGATGGTCACGCACAGCCCATAGAAGACCAGCGGGAAGATCGGCTCCAACAGCGCGCTGGTCGTGAACAGCAGCACGCTGGACAGGCCGCCCAGCAGGCCGACGCCGATCTCCACCGCCACGAAGGTGCGCAGCAGATCCCGCTGGACGAAGCGCGAGAGCCACGCCCCGATGCCCATCGCGCAGAGAAAGGTCCCCACCACCAGCGAGAACTGGGTGACCGCGTCCCCCATCAGGTAGCTGGAGATCGCCGCCGAGAGCAGCTCGTAGGCCAGCCCGCAGCCGGCCACGGCGAAGACGGAGGCCAGCAGCAGCGCGCGGCGGACTGGCACCTGCTTCAGGTGATCGCCGCGGCGATGATGTGGGCCAGCCCGAGGATGATCGCCCCCAGGATGATGGCCAGGGCCGTGTTGTGATCCTCCTCGATCTCCTTGACGATCGAGAAGGGGACCACCTTGGAGAGCACGAGAAAGGCGCCCCCGAAGACGGCGATGCCCAGGGCCACGTAGACCAGGGTCCAGACGAGCTGCTCGGTGTGATCCATCCTGTCTCCCTATTTTCCGCCGCTGAGCCCGCCGCCCATGTGCGTGCGGGTCCGATAAACCATGAAGAACCCGCCGCTGCTGCTCTCCTGGCGCAGCGAGACGCCGTCCTCGTGCTCGAGCTCGTCCACGCCCCAGGCGCCATAGGTGCCGGCCACGGAGAGGGCGCAGAGCCCGACCAGGAGCAGAAAGACCGGGTTGAAGAACAGCTTCATCGCTCTCCCCCGAAGGCGCCGCGCCGAGGCGCTTCAGTCGTCATCGTCCCACCCTCCGCGCGCCTTGAGCGCGATGGCCAGGAGCACCGCGATCATGGAGCAGCCCGCCAGGCCGATCCCCGCCCACATCTCTGGCCGGGCGCCCGCGTGGACCTCGATGGTCAGCGGCACGGTGGAGGCCACGGCGGTCTCCGTCTCGCCCGTCCCGTCCACCGCGTGCACCAGCAGGCGGTAGTCTCCCGGCTCCGGGACGAGGAAGAGCGCGCGCTCGGCGCGGGAGCCCTCCGACCAGCTCTCGCCGTCCTCGACGCCGTAGTAGTACTCGAGGTCGAGGTCGTCTACATGAAAGACGGTCTCGCTCGCCCCGACCAGGGCGAAGTCCACCGCCACCCAGCCGTTGGCCAGCGAGGACGCCTCGACGATCACCCCGAGCGGAGTGTTCGGCTCGGACAGGTGGAAAACGTTCGTGAGCACTTCGCCGCTGAGCTCGTCGGGCCGGAGCTTCTGCACGAGGACCACCTCGCCGCTCCGCTCCTGCGTGAAGAAGAGGACGAGGTTCAGGGCCACGCCCGCCAGCGCCGTGACCAGCAGCGCCCCCAGCGGCCAGCGGTCGGTGGACCGTACCAGCAGCGAGGGCTTCTCCGGGGCCGCGGCCGGCAGCTTCGGGTTGCCCGTCGCCTGACGGACCTGTTCGGGGGTGAGCGCGCGCCCGATCGCGACCTCGACCTCCTTGCCCTGCTGCTCGGCGTCGAAGAGATCGTCAGACCCGTCGATGGCGCGGAACTCCGCGTAGCGGATGCGGTCGCCGACCTGCTGGATCCAGGGCAGGGCGCCGTCCACATAGGCGACGCGGTAGGTCCCCTCGTCGGTGCAGGCCCAGGTGCGCCCGTCGCCCGTCTGCAGCCGGTCGCCCACATCGCGTGTGAATGGATCGGCGAGCGGCTGGACGTGGACATCCCAGGACAGGGTCCACCGCCCCTCGTACTCATCGAGGATGAGCGGGCTGCGCCGCGGGCTGTACAGGTAGTACAGGCGCGTGACGTCGCCCGGCTCGTCCGCCTCGGTCAGCGCGATGCGCGCCGTCACCCGGTAGCGGTGCCCCTTCCAGACAAAGGGCGCGTCGAGGGCGAGCGGGAAGGTGTGGCCCGATCCGCGGGTGCCCTTGAGGATCGCCGCCTCGGTGCCCGAGAGCTCGAGGTTGGCGCCGCAGGCGCTGCAGACGAGCTGCACCGCGCGCTCGTCGGCGACCGACTGGGGCGAGCCGCAGCTCGCGCACTGGATGGAGCGCGGCTCGAAGGCCGGACGCGGGCGCCCGAGCGTGTAGCGGCGGTCCACGCTCACCAGCTCCCTCCCTCATCGTCCAGCGTGACGACCTCGTGCGAGAGCCAGCGACCCTTGAACGCGCGCGCGCCGTCGCGACGCATCTCCAAGCCCAGGTTGTACTTCCCGTCCAGCGAAGATGCGTCGATGTATCGAAAGGTCTCACCCTCTTCGAAGATCTCCGGCAGGCTGCCCTCCGCCCCCAGGCAGGTGGCCTCGCCCACCTCCTCCACCGCCCAGGTCGTCTCGGCCAGCGTGAGGCGAGCCCCCGGGAGGAGCCCACGAACATCCGGCAGCGCGAGGCCGGTCAGGGCCTGCTGGAGCGAGAGCTCGTGATCGTCCTCGCTCAGCCAGCGGGTGGCGTTTCCGCCTTGAAGCTCGACGAACCACTCGTCCCAGAAGCCGCGCCCGAAGCCGTAGCGCACGCGACCCAGCACGACGAAGCGCCGTCCCTGGATGGCGCCCGTGGCCCCGGTGTAGAGGCGGGTGAAGCCCTCCGGCAGGATCGACCGCTTGCCCGCCGAGTGAATGGCCTGCGCGTCCCACCAGATGGTGTTGCCGCAGTGGCCGCAGACGGCCATCACGACCCCGGGGTTCTGGGTCTCCAGGGGCGCGCCGCAGGCTGGGCACTGAAGCGGCAGGCTCACGGCAGGCGCGCTCCCGAGGCTGGATCGAAGCGGTACACGCGCCGAAAGCCGATGTTCGCCTTGCCCTTCGCGGGAGGCGCGCCCTCGACCCGCGCGACGAGGCGCTCTCCGCCGACGGAGAGGTGGACGAAGCTCTCGAAGCCCATGGTCTCGACCACATCCACCTCCGCTTGTAGCGCCCCCTCGCCCACGACGACGTCGTGCGGGCGCACGCCGACGACCCGACCGGGCTCGACCTGGTGGAGGAAGCTCATCGCCGGGCTGCCCATGAAGCCGGCGACGAAGCGGTTCCGAGGCTCCTCGTAGAGCTCGAGCGGGCTGCCCACCTGCTGCATCCGCCCGCCCTCGAGCACCGCGATGCGGTCGGCCAGGGTCATGGCCTCCACCTGATCGTGGGTGACGTAGACGGTGGTGGTGCCGAGGCGCTGGTGCAGGCGCTTGATCTCCACCCGGAGCTGGGCGCGCAGGGCGGCGTCGAGGTTGGAGAGAGGCTCGTCGAAGAGGAAGACCGCGGGGCGGCGCACGATTCAGCTACCCATCGCCACCCGCTGGCGAAGACCCCCGGAG